>JAJYBQ010000210.1 GCA_021778935.1 Pseudomonadota bacterium
CACACCATGCCATACGCCATCACTCTGCTGGACGGGTTCATATCCGCTCCTGTCACGCTGTCCACTCCACCATCATCCGACGATACCGCCCAACAGCGGAACGAAGCGCACCGGCTCGACCGCACGGACGACCCAATTTCCGCGCGCATCGCGCGCCACCACCGACAAGATCTGCTGCTCGGCCCCGACCGGGGCCACCACCACGCCGCCGGCGACGAGTTGCCCTCCCCACGCGACGGGAATCTCCTCTCCGGCCGCCGCCGCGATGATCGCGTCAAACGGCGCTTCGGCAGGCAAGCCCTCCGCACCGTCGCCGAACACCAGGCGCAAATTGGCCAGGCGCAGCGGCCGAAGGTTGTCGCGCGCCCGCTCGTGCAGCGCGCGCACGCGCTCGATCGAATACACCGCGCCGAACAGCTGCGCGAACACCGCCGCGGCGTAGCCGCAGCCGGTGCCGATTTCCAGCACGCGCGCGGTGCGCGGATCGGCGATTGCAGCCAGCGCCAGTTCCGCGCTGCGCGCAACGATATAAGGCTGCGAGATCGTCTGTCCATGGCCGATCGGCAGCGAACAGTCGTCGTATGCACGACTGGCGAGCGCCGCATCGACGAAGGTGTGGCGGGGAACCGTCGCCAGCGCCGACAGCACGCGGGGATTTCGCACCCCCAGGGCACGGACACGCTCGACCATGCGACTGCGCACCCGCTCGGAATTGAGACCCAGGTTGCCCGCCGGCGCGGGACCGGCCGGCGGACCGGATGCCGGCCTGCCGTGGCGAGGTTTCACGGGGCGAGCCACCGCGCAAGCGGTTCCATCTGTTGCACATGGGTGAGGTCGATCTGCAGCGGCGTCACGGACACGCAACCTTCGGCGATCGCATGGAAATCGGTGCCCGGTCCCGCGTCGCGGGCTTCGCCGGCCGCACCCACCCAGTAAATCGTCTCGCCGCGCGGGCTCGTCTGGCGGATCACCGGTTCGGCCTTGTGCCGTTTGCCCAGGCGGGTGCAGCGGACCGGCCCCATCGCCTCGGTGGCGACATCGGGAATATTGACGTTGAGCAAAAACGGCCCTTCCAGCCGACGGTCGAGAAAACGCGCGACGAACCCGGCGGCCACCCGACCGGCGGCCTCCCAGTTCGCGCGCCCCTTTTCCGTCCGGGAAAAGGCGATCGACGGAATCCCGAACAGGTACCCCTCCATCGCCGCCGCCACCGTACCGGAGTAGACCGTGTCGTCCCCCATGTTCTGGCCGTCGTTGATGCCCGACAGCACCAGATCCGGAACCCGATCGAGCAGGCCCGTCAGCGCGATATGGACGCAGTCGGTCGGCGTGCCGTTGACGAACAGGAAGCCGTTCTCGGCGCTGCGCACGCTGAGCGGTCGGCTCAAGGTCAGGGAGTTGCTCGCCCCGCTGCAGTTCTGTTCGGGAGCGACCACGGTGATGTCGCCGAAGCGACGGACGGCATCGACCAGCGCCGCAAGACCTGGCGCAAGGTATCCGTCATCGTTGGAGATCAAAATGTGCATGGAGCGGGATCTTACCGGCTGAGCCCCCCACTACGGCAGACTCGGAGCAAAAACGACATGGACGATCCAATCCTGGTACATACCACCACCGCGACCGCGGAAAATGCGCGGACGATCGCGCGGGCGCTGGTGGCGGAGCATCTGGCAGCCTGCGTCCAGATCCACCCCATCGAAAGCTTCTACCGCTGGGAAGGCGCGGTGCAGACCGACGCCGAGTTCGCGCTGCAGTGCAAGACCGTGCGATCGCGGTACGATGCCGTCGCCGCCTGCATCCGGCGGCACCACGCCTACGAACTGCCGGAGATCATCGTCGCGGCGATCGGCGGCGGGTCGAAGGAATACCTGGCGTGGATCGGGGAATCCGTTTCGTCGACGGCAACACCCGGATCTTGAGGAGGATCAAATCGTGTCAAGAAACAACCAGTCCCCCCCCGCGCGCATCGCCATCGTGACCGGCGCCACATCGGGCATCGGCGAAGCCACGGCGCGCGCCTTCGTCGGCGCCGGCCATGCCGTGATCGGCAATGGCCGCACCGCGACCAAATTGCGCGCCCTGGAGCACCAACTCGGCGATGCGTTCCTCGGCGTCGAGGGCGATGCCGCGGACGCCGCGGTGATCGAACGCCTGTTCGTCGCGGCGCGGGATCGCTACGGCCGCGAGGCGGACATCGTCGTCGCCAATGCCGGTCGCGGCTTGGGCGGATCCGTGCGCAGCGCCGATCTGTCGCGCTTCGAGGAGATCCTGCGGCTTAACGTCCAGGGGGTCCTGACGCTGATGCAGCAGGCGGCGCAGCGAATGGTCGTCGCGCAGGAACGGGGATACCCGAAGACCGCAGCGGATATCGTCGTCCTGGGATCGGTGGTCGGCCGCAATATTTCGCCGTTCAGCGCGGTGTACGGCTCCACCAAATTCGCCGTCCATGCGCTCGCCGAAGGCCTGCGCCGGGAGATCGGCCCGAAAGGGGTGCGGGTCACCCTGGTCGAACCCGGCATCGTCCTCAGCGGATTCCAGGACGGAGCCGGATACGATGACACCCAGGTGCAGCACTTCCACGAGCATTTCGGCCCCCTGCTGCAGCCCGACGACATCGCACGCGCGATCCACTTCGTCGTGAGCCAGGCGCCGCACGTCCATGTCAGCGACATCCTGGTTCGGCCGACTCGCCAAGACTATCCGTGAGGCGTTCGGGGCGTGGCGCGACCTGGCCTCGGTCGGCCTGCCCACCCTGCTCGTCATCGCGCTGGCCTTCGTCGTCGCGTTTCATTTCGTCCAGCCGGCCCCGCCCGACACCATCGTCATGTCGACCGGGCCCGACGGCGGCCTGTTCCAGCGATACGCCGAACGATATCGCCAGGTCTTCGCCCGCAACGGCATCACCCTGCGCCTGATCCCGTCGCGCGGATCGGTCGAGAATCTCGCGCGGCTGGCCGATCCGCACCGGCGCGTCGATGTCGCCTTCGTCCAGAGCGGACTGCGGCGCATGCCCGCCGACGCGAACCTCGTTTCGCTAGGTAGCGCGTTCTACGAACCGCTCTTTCTCCTGTACCGCGCGCCGCGGACATTTCACCGCCTTGCCGATTTCGCCGGCCGGCGTCTCGCCATCGGACGCCCGGGCAGCGGCACCGAAGCGCTCGCCTTGACCCTGCTCGAGGCCAACGGCATCCACCGCGGCGGCGCCACCCGACTGTTGCCGCTCGACGGCGACGAGGCGATGCGCGCCGTGCTTGCCCATCGGGTCGACGCCGTATTCCTGTCCGGGGACTCGGCCAAGACCGGGGAAATCCGGCGCCTGCTGTACACGCCGGGGATCCGCATTTTCGGATTCGATCAGATCGACGCATATCTGCACCGATTCCGCTACCTCAACCGCGTCGATGTGCCGATGGGCCTCTTCGATCTCGGCCGCAACCTTCCCGATCGGCCCACGCCGCTGGTCGCACCATCGATGGAAATCGTCGCGCGCCGCGGCCTGCACCCGGCGCTCGTCGATCTGATGATCGAGGCGGCGCAGGAGGTTCATTCCCACGCCACCCTGCTGCACGCGGCGGGCGTCTTTCCTTCGCTGGTGGAACGCGACTTTCCAATCAGCGGCGAAGCCCTGCGCTATGAGAAGTCGGGAAAGGGGTTGGCCTACCGCTACCTGCCCTTCTGGCTGGCAAGTCTCGTCAACCGCCTGATCGTCCTGCTGCTGCCGATCGTGATCCTGCTGCTCCCCGCGATGCGGGTATTGCCCAGCGCATATGCGTGGCGGGTGCGCCGCCGCATCTACCGGCACTACGGAACCCTGATGGCGCTCGAGCGCGACGGCGCCGGCGTCGAACCCGGAACCGCGGCGGCGGGCGCCCTGCTCGAGCGGCTGAACCGGATCGAGCGCGACGTCATCGACATGAAGCTGCCCAATCCGTTCGCCGACGAGGCGTATGGATTGCGCCAGCATCTCCACTTCGTGCGCGGGCACCTGTCCGGCGACATTGCCGGCGGGGTCCGGACACCGCCGGTCGGTCCGGCGCGCCGCCCTCCCCGCTCACCCTGACCCCCCGCCCCCTTCCGGAGCGCGGAGACCGGCCTCGGCGGGCGAGGATGGGTTCTCCGGGTCGCGAACGCTCAGCAATTCGTCCAGGAACACC
>JAJYBQ010000211.1 GCA_021778935.1 Pseudomonadota bacterium
GCCGGGCTGGGGATCGGTCGCCCGCTTCGGCGCCACTTGGTGCTTGCGTGCGCGGCACTCCGACGCGGAAGCAGGCAGCAGGCGAGCGCGGTCGTTGTCGGGCAAAGGGACGCGCGCCGCGAAGGATTCCAGCACACACCCACCATCGCCGCGCCGCAGCGTCATGAAAACGCATACTAGCGCAACTTCGTGCATGAGTCGAAGACTTCCCGCACATTAAACCTGCGTCAGCACTCACCCCCCAAGGTTGCCCCGGCAACCATTTTCCAATGCATCCAGGATGCCACGGCACTAGTATAATTTCTCGCGGCAAGGCGCTTGGCAGTGGCAGTGGCCGGGTTCGTGCGTATATGCATTGGCACGCGTCTGATCGTGTTGCCTGGAAGGAGTTCCGAGCATGCCCCTCGATTCCGTTCGCGACCTGTTCAGCAGGATTTACGAGGGGCGCCGCGACGCGGAAATCGGCCTGGATGAGTACCTACGGTTGTGCCGCACGGAGCCAGCCACATACGCGTCAGCCGCCGAGCGTCTCCTGCGCGCCATCGGCGAGCAGGAGATCGTCGACACCGCACGCGACCCGCGCCTCGGGCGCATCTTCGGCAACCGTACGATTGCCCGCTTTCCCGCCTTCGCGGACTTCTTCGGCATGGAGGAGACGATCGAACGCATCGTCGGCTTCCTGCGCCATGCCTCGCAGGGGCTGGAGGAGCGGCGCCAGATTCTGTACCTGCTCGGCCCGGTGGGCGGCGGCAAATCCTCGCTCGCCGAGCGCATCAAGGCGCTGGCGGAGCGCGAGCCGATCTATGTGCTGAAAGCCGGACGCGAGATCAGCCCGCTGCTGGAAAGCCCGCTCGGCCTGTTCGCCAGCGACGAGATGCGGACGCTTGTCGAGCGCGAATACGGCATCCCGGCGCGCGCGATCCGCGGACCGATGAGCCCCTGGGCCTCCAAGCGACTCGACGAGTTTGAGGGCGACATCGGCCGCTTCTCCGTCGTGCGGATGATGCCGTCGCGGTTGCGGCAGGTGGCCATCGCCAAGACCGAGCCGGGCGACGAGAACAACCAGGACATCTCCTCGCTCGTCGGCAAGGTGGATATCCGCCGGCTCGAGTCGTTCTCGCAGAGCGACCCAGACGCTTACAGCTATTCGGGCGGACTGAACCGCACCACACAAGGTGTGCTTGAATTTATCGAGATGTTCAAAGCGCCAATCAAGATGCTGCACCCGCTGCTGACGGCCACGCAGGAGGGCAACTACGTCGGCACCGAGAATATCGGCGCCATGCCGTTCCATGGCGTGATCCTGGCGCACTCCAACGAGGCGGAGTGGTCGGCATTCAAGAACAGCAAGACCAACGAGGCCTTCATCGACCGCATTTTCGTGGTCAAGGTGCCTTACTGCCTGCGCGTCTCCGAGGAGGAGAAGATCTATCGCAAGATGCTGGAATCCTCGGAGTTGTCGGCAGCCCCCTGCGCGCCGGGCACCATCGAGATGCTGGCGCGTTTCTCGGTGCTGTCGCGGCTGAAGGAACACCCCAACTCCAACCTGTTCTCCAAGATGCGCGTCTATGACGGCGAGAACATCAAGGAGCAGGATCCGCAGGCACGCTCGGTGCAGGAGTACCACGACGCCGCCGGGATCGACGAGGGCATGACCGGCGTCTCCACCCGCTTTGCGTTCAAGGTTCTGAGCGAGACATTCAACCACGATGCGTCGGAGGTCGCGGCCGATCCAGTGCACCTGATGTACGTGCTGGAAAAGGCGGTGCGGCACGAGCAGTTCCCCGAGGATGTCGAGCGGCGGTTGCTGCACACGCTGAAAGCGGTGCTGGCGCCGCGTTACGCCGAATTCATTGGCAAGGAGATTCAGAAGGCCTATCTCGAGTCGTACAGCGATTACGGCCAGAACGTGTTCGAGCGGTACATCGCCATCGCGGATCGCTGGATCGAGGACCAGGACTTCAAGGACCCCGATACCGGCATCATGATGAGCCGCGAGGAACTGAACTCGGAGCTGACCAAGATCGAGAAGCCGGCGGGGATCAGCAACCCGAAGGATTTCCGCAACGACGTGGTCAAGCACTGCCTGCGCATCCAGGCGAGCAATGGCGGGCGCATGCCGCGCTGGACCGAGTACGCGAAAATCCGCGAGGTGATCGAGAAGCGCATGTTCAGCCAGGTCGAGGACCTGCTGCCGGTCATCAGCTTTGGCGCCAAGAAGGATGCGGACATGGAGCGCAAGCATTCGGACTTCGTCGCGCGCATGCACGAGCGCGGCTTCACCGAACGGCAAGTCCGTCGCGCGGTCGAATGGTATATGCGCGTGCAGAAAGCAGGGTGAGGCGCACGGCGGAATGGTGATTGTCGATCGGCGCGCAAATCCCCAGGGCAAGAGCCTGGCGAATCGCGAACGGTTTCTCGAACGAGTGCGCGAGGATGTGAAACGCGCCGTCTCCGACACGGTGGCGCGACGGCGGGTTGCCGATGTGGACAGCGACGACGAAATCCGTGTCCGTGTCGATGGCACCGAGGAGCCGAGCTTCGGGACCACGGGCGAGGGTGAGCACGATTACGTGCTGCCCGGCCCCGGCACACTCAATCGCGGCGACAAGCTGCCCAAACCGCAGGGCGGTGCCAGCGATGGCAGCGGCAGCCGTGCCGGGCGCGGACGCGGCGAAGACCCGTTCGAGTTCGTTCTCACGCGCGAGGAATTCCTGAACTACTTCTTTGACGAGCTGGAGCTGCCGCATCTCATGCGCACCAGCCTCGCCCAGGACAAGATGTCCAAGCCGCGCCGCGCCGGCTATTCGATCCATGGTCAGCCGAGCGCGCTCGATGTGCGGCGCACCATGCGCAACAGTATCGCCCGGCGCATCGCGCTCGGCCGCCCGGACGAGGCCGATCTGGAGACGCTGCGGGCGCGCGTGGCGGCCGCCACGGAAGCCGGCGACGAGGCAGCGGCGAGCGAGGCGCGCGAGGCAATGGCGCAGGCGATACGGCGGATGGCGCGTATCGCCTATGTCGATCCCGTCGATGTGCGCTACGCGCGCCATGTACGCACGCCGCAGCCGGCGACCGAGGCCGCGATGTTCTGCCTGATGGATGTGTCCGGCTCGATGACCGAACACATGAAGGATCTGGCGAAGCGCTTCTTCATGCTGCTGCACCTGTTCCTCAGCCGTCGCTACGAGCGTGTGCATGTGGTGTTCATCCGTCACACCGAGCACGCCGCCGAGGTGGACGAGGACACGTTCTTCCGCTCCCGCGAAACCGGCGGCACGCTGGTTTCCTCCGCGCTTGACGTGATGCTGGAGGTGCAGGAGAAGCGGTTCTCGCCTGAGCGCTACAACCTTTATGTCGCGCAGGTCTCCGACGGCGACAACGACGGCGGCGACCGCGCGCGTGTCGCCGCGCTGATGCAGAGCCGCATTCTGCCGATCGTGCGCTACT
The DNA here is from genome assembly GCA_021778935.1 of Pseudomonadota bacterium. The sequence continues at coordinate 3,451 of JAJYBQ010000211.1, forward strand.
TCGCGTACGTGGAGACCAGTGCCGACCGCAGCGCCTTCCCGCACGCCGCCGTGCGTCGCAAGACCGAGTTGTGGGACACGTACGAGCATATCGTGGCCAGCGGCGAGAGCAATCGGCTGGCGATGCGCCGGGTCAGCGACGGGGCCGGAGTGTGGGGCGCGCTCGCCGACCTGTTCGCCAAGGCCGGCCGGGTCACGGCATAGCGCATGAACCTGCTCTTCACCGGGGCCGACTGGGACTTTCACACACTGGATGCGATCCATCGCGCCTGCGAGGAGATCGCGGTCGGAGAATTCGGCCTGTCGGTGTATCCGAACCAGATCGAGGTCATCACGTCAGAGCAGATGCTCGACGCCTATTCGTCGAACGGGCTGCCGCTGATGTATCACCATTGGAGCTTCGGCAAGCGGTTCGCCCGGGACGAGGCGCTGTACCGGCGCGGCTATCAGGGCCTCGCCTACGAGATCGTCATCAACTCCTCGCCCTGCATTGCCTATGTGATGGAGGAGAACACCGCGACCTTGCAGACGCTGGTGATCGCGCACGCCTGCTTCGGCCACAACCACTTCTTCCGCAACAATTATCTGTTCCGCCAATGGACGGACGCGGAGGCCATCCTCGGCTATCTGCAATACGCGAAATCCTATGTCGCCGATTGCGAGGAACGCCACGGCGCGGCGGCGGTGGAGCGCATTCTGGATGC
>JAJYBQ010000212.1:0-3572 GCA_021778935.1 Pseudomonadota bacterium
GCACGCAGCGCCGCCTCGTCGAACCCGGGTAGCCCGCTGGGTTTGATCAGCAGCGGGTCGCCAACCTGCTGTCCGGTGGGCAGGACGTGCACCTCATACTCTGCGTAGACGGTATCGGCGACATCGGACGGGACCGCAAAATACAGGTGCGTCTTGATCGCCGCGCCGATGAGGTTGGCGTCGGCTTTGCTCATGCCGCCCGATGCGATGGTGGCGCTGCGCGGCGCCGCCGTCGCCGCCTGGTTGGCGAGCCGGTTGAGTTCCCGCATTTCCTGCTGCTGTTCCTGCTCGGCGGCGTTCTCCAGCCGGGCGCGCTCGGCAGCCGCTGCCGCCTCGGTCGTCTTGTGGGGGCGGTGATGGTGGTGGTTTTCGCGCTTTTTCTTCGGCGGCGGCTTGGGAGCGGTCGGCGCCGTCTTCTTTTCCACGATGTCCGCCTTCGAGGGCAAGCGCTCCTCCTTGGGGGGCGGCGGCGGAGGGGCGGGCGGCTGCGGCACGACCTTCGGCGGGGTCGGGATGCGGACCGCATGGCGGGGCACCGGCATCGGCGGCAGGTTCCAGAGCGTCGCGGTCACCGGCGCGCCCGCACCGGTGTGCCAGCGCATCGCGATCCACAGCGCGGCGACCAACGCGCCGTGCATGACCAGCGCCGCCAGGAAGGAGGGCAGCGTATCGTGGTTTCGGTGTGGGGTTTGCCGCGGACCCCGGTCGGCGGCAATTGCGGTCATCGGGTCGGTCTCACCGACAGGCCGACGCGTTTGACGTCGGCCTTGTAGAGTGCGTCCATGACATGGATGATTGCGTCGTAGCGGACCCGCTTGTCGCCGGAAATGACCACCGGGACGTTGGGGTCGCTCTGCTGGCGCTGCCGCACCAGCGCGACGAATTCATCCAGCTGCACCGGCCGGGGCGCGGCATACCCGCCGGCGGTGCGGTCGCGCAGCAGCAGGCTGCCGTCGGCCTTGACGGCGACCTCGATGGGCCGATCCGGCGCGCGGTTGGCCTTGCCGAGGGAGGGCAGCTGCACCAGACTCGGATTGACGAACGGCGCCGAGACCATGAGGATGACGACCAGCACCAGCATCACGTCGATGTAGGGCACGACGTTGATGTCGGCCATCATGCGGCGCCGGCTTCCGCTGCTGCGGCGGGCGAGTACGGCCATGACGCTTACCGCTGCCGCTGCAGGATGTTCGAGAACTCTTCGATGAAGGTCTCGAAGCGGTTGGCCAAGCGGTCGATGTCGTGCGCGAACCGGTTGTAGGCCAGCACCGCGGGAATCGCCGCGAACAGACCGATCGCGGTGGCGATGAGCGCCTCGGCGATGCCCGGCGCGACGCTCGCCAGGGTGGCCTGCTGCAGGCTCGAGAGGTTGGTGAACGCGTGCATGATGCCCCAGACGGTTCCGAACAGCCCGATGTACGGGCTGACCGAACCTGCCGAGGCGAGGAAGGCGAGGCGCGACTCGAGCGTGTCCATTTCGCGCTGATAGCCCGCGCGCATGGCGCGTCGGGCCCCGTCGAGCAGCGCCTGGCGGTCCTGATCGCCGCCCGGGCCGCTGCGCAGCTTGAGGTATTCGGCCATGCCGGCTTCGAAAATGCGTTCGAGCGCGCCCGTCTGGTTGTGTGGGTTGGATGCAGCGCTCAAGAGCTGGCGAAGGTCGCTGCCGGCCCAGAACTTGCGCTCGAAGGATTCGGTTTCCCGCCGCGCCCGGCGGATTGCCAGGGTCTTGCTGAAGATCGACGTCCAGGAACCGAGCGAGATCGCCAGCAGCAGCGCCATCACGCACTGCACCACGAAGGTGGCATGGGCGGCCAGGGAAAAGATCGAAAGGTCGGCAGAGATGTTCATGCGGGTTCGGTGTCGGAAGCAGCCGGAAGGCCGGTTTGCAGAAGGTTCGTCACGGTTTGGGGAAGCCGGGTCGGGCGCAGGGTCGCGGCGTCGACGCAGACGACCCGGACCCGCGCCCGGCACAAGTACTCGGCACCGCGGCGGGCATATTGTTCGAAGGAGATGGCGCTGCGATGCAGGGCCGAAACCCGCGCGTCGATGATGAGTTCGTCATCCAGCCGCGCCGGGCGCAGGTATTCGATCTGGGCGTCGGCGACCACGAAGGCGATCCCGTCGCGTTGCGCGAGCTCGTTCTGGTGAAAGCCGAGGGCGCGCAGCCACTCGGTGCGGCAGCGCTCGAAGAACCGGAGATAGTTGGCATGGTAGACCACTCCGCCGGCGTCGGTGTCCTCGTAGTACACCCGGATCGGAAGGCGGAAGCTGGGTTCGGTATTTTGCACGGTGCGGAAGTGTACTGCCTGCATCGTGTACGCTTCTGAAATGGGTTGTTACCCATTTTTCCAGAAAAGCTCGCATCCGACATTGAAACGCGTTTTCGGCATCCGTTCGGCAATCGCCCTGATCCTCCTGGCCCTGACGATCCAGGGCTGCGGCCCGGTTCCCGACTCGCCATATCCGGGATCGCTGCTGCGCGCCAAGGTCCTCTTCACGTCCTTCGGTTCGCGCCCGAAGTACCTCGACCCCGTCAGCAGCTACAGCAACGACGAGACGCCCTGGACCTACTCGATCTATGAACCGCCGCTGCAATACGACTACCTCACGCGGCCATTCACCCTGGAGGAACGGACGGTCCGCCGGCTACCGACGGTCCGGTACCTGGATGCCGGAGGCCGGGAACTGCCCGCGAGCGCGCCGGTCGAGCGCATCGCGACCAGCGTGTACACCCTGCATCTCATCCCGGGAATCCGCTATCAACCGCATCCGGCCTTCGCCCGTGATGCGCAGGGACACCATGTCTACCAGGACCTCACTCCGACACAGATCGCATGGCGGCATTCGATCGCGGATTTTCCGCTCGATCGCGCGCACGGGGTCGTGACCGCCACGCGCGCGCTCACCGCCGAGGACTACGTCTACGAGATCAAGCGCCTGGCCAGCCCGTATGTACACACACCCTCGCCGATCTACGGCGTCATGGCGCCGCTCATCGTCGGCATGAAGGCGTTCGGCAACCGCCTGCGCGCGGAGCGCGATGCGACGCTGGCCCGGATGGGGCCGCGGAATCGGTACCTTCCCTGGCGCGACCTGCGCGCCGTGCCGCTGCCCGGCGCGCGGGCAATCGACCGCGATACGCTGGAGATCCGCATCCACGGCGTCTACCCGCAGTTCCGGTACTGGCTGGCGATGACCTTCTTTTCGCCGATTCCCTGGGAGGCGGACCGCTTCTATGCCCAACGCGGGATGGCGGAAAACGGCCTCACGCTCAATTTCTGGCCGGTCGGCACCGGGCCGTTCATGCTGGTCTCGCAGAGCGCGAACCGCTACATCATGCGGCGCAACCCGAACTTCCACGGACAGCGCTACCCGAGCGTGGGCATGCCGGGTGATGCCGCCAAGGGCCTGCTGGCCGATGCCGGCAAGCCCCTACCGTTCGTCGACGAAGTCATCTCGTCGGCCGAAAAGGAGCAGGAGCCGGCGCTCGACAAGTTCCTCCAGGGCTACTACGACGTGCCATTCGTGGAGCGGCTCAATACCGGGTTCGTGCTGCAGAAGGAGCTGCTCGA
>JAJYBQ010000212.1:3582-4134 GCA_021778935.1 Pseudomonadota bacterium
CGGGCGCGCGGCGATGCTGCGGGCGCGCGGCGTGCAGATCATCGGCCACGTCGGGCCGAGCATCTCCTACATTGGATTCAACTGGCTGGACCCCGTGGTGGGCGGCGGCGCTACTCCTGCGCAGCGGGAGCGCAACCGCAAGCTGCGGCAGGCGATTTCGATCGCCCACGATTGGGAAGAGTACCGCAGCGTGTTCTTCGACACGATCGGTGCGTCGAAGACGGCGATGGGACCGATTCCGCCCGGGGTATTCGGCTATCGGGGCGGCGAGGCGGGGATCGATCCCGTGACCCATGTGTGGGCCGACGGTCGTGCCAGACGGCGATCGATCGCCGAAGCGCGCAGCTTGCTCGCCGAAGCCGGATATCCGGACGGTCGCGATGCGAAAACCGGCAAACCCCTCGTCCTGACCTACGACACCACAGGCACCACGCCCGCTGCCCAGGCCGGTCTCGACTGGGAGGTCAAGCAGTTCGCGAAGCTCGGAATCCAACTGGAGATCCGGGCCGAGGACTACAACCGGTTCCAGGAACGCGTCCTGAAGGGCGAAGC
>JAJYBQ010000213.1 GCA_021778935.1 Pseudomonadota bacterium
GCCACATAGATCGCGCCTGGGGAAATCGTCCGCGTGTCGATCGAGACTCCCGTGACGAGGGTCTCGGCGTCGCCGATGATCTGCGCGGCGAACCCGGCGGATTGCAGCGCCGCGAGCCACGGTGCGAGGCGCATCATCGGGGCCGCCCCCCGATCGCAGCCAGCGCAGCGCCCGCCGCTTCGAGATCGGAAAACGGCAGGCGCCGGCCGCCGATTTCCTGGTAGTCCTCGTGGCCCTTGCCGGCGAGCAGGATCACGTCGCAAGGCTGTGCGGCGCGGATCGCGGCGTCGATCGCTGCCGCGCGATCGGCCTCGCGCCACAACGGCGTGCCCGGAACGACGCCCGCGGCGATCTCGTCGAGGATGCGCCCGGGATCCTCCCCGCGCGGGTTGTCGCTGGTCAGCACCACCGCATCGGCGCCGCGCGATGCGGCAGCGCCCATCAACGGGCGCTTGCCGCGGTCGCGGTCGCCACCCGCCCCGAACACGATCCGGAGCCGGCCCGAACGCACCTGAGCGAGCGGCCGCAGCGCCTGCAGGGCCTTCGTGATCGCATCCGGTGTGTGGGCGTAATCGATCACCACCAGGGGCGCCGCGTCGCCGGCCTCGAGGAACTGCATACGGCCGGGCGGAGGGCGCAATGCACCCAGCGCCTCGGCGGCAAACGCCAGGGGCAATTCGCACGCCAACAGCACGCCGGCCACGCCCAGCAGGTTGGCGACATTGAAATCCCCCACCAGGGCGGCGGTGACGACGGCATCTTCGCGAGTCGCCGCCTTGCCCGGCTCCGTGCGCAGACAACGGATCCGGAAGCGCAGGCCGGCGCCATGGTGCGTGATGTCCTCGGCGGACAGGGCAACGGCCAGACCGTGCATCGCAACATGCTCCGCCCGCGTCCCGAAACCCGTCACCTGCAACCCGCGACGCACCAGTTCCGCCGCGGTGCGGCGACCGAACTCGTCATCGAGGTTGAGCACGGCATGCGACAGCGTCGGCCAGTGCAGAAAGCGACGCTTTGCCGCCGCATACGATTCCATGTCGCCGTGGTAATCGAGGTGATCCCGCGTCAGGTTGGTGAACAGGCCGATGTCGAAGGGCGTGCCATCGACACGGCGCTGATCGACGCCGATCGAGGAGACCTCCATCGCCACCGCCCGGGCGCCACGGTCCAGCAGGTCGCGCAACGTCCGCTGCAGACCGGCGGCGTCCGGTGTCGTGAGCGGAGCGCCATCCATATGCAAGTCGCCGGAAAAACCGCAACCCAGGGTGCCGATCATTCCGCATCGGCGCCCGGCGCGCTCCAAGCATTGCGCAATCCACTGGCAACTCGATGTCTTCCCGTTTGTGCCGGTCACGCCGAGCATGAGCATGCGATCGCCAGGATGGTCATAGAACTCGGCGGCAATCGCGCCCAGCATGCCGGCGAGTCCAGGGACCGGCAGCCGCCGGTCGCCGGCCGCCGATCCGAACGGCTGCCCCGCCACCCCGGTTCCCGCCAGCGCCGCGTCGGGCGTCTCATCGACCAGCGCGGCGATGGCACCCTGGGCGAAGGCCTGCTCGATGTATCGCCGCCCGTCGATATTGCGACCGCGCAGCGCAACGAATACGTCTCCCGCCACCACCGCGCGACTGTCGACCCGCAGGTGCGCCGCTGCCGACGCGTACTGGCGCGTCCACTCGACGACGGCGCGCGGGATCGATGCCACGGCGCGCATGTCAGCCCCCCCTCCTGTCGTGCGCCGCCGGGTTACGAGCCGCTTGAGTCGGCTCGTCCGGCGAAACCTGCATCGCGCGCAATGCGCCCGCAGCAATCGTCGCGAACGCCGGCGCGGCGACCTCGCCGCCGTAGATATGGCCATTGCCCGGGGAGTCGACCATCACCGCGACGACGACGCGCGGATCCGATGCCGGCGCCAATCCGACGAACGACGCGACGTAGTCCCGGGTGTAGCGGCCGTTGCGGGTCTTGCGCGCGGTACCGGTCTTGCCTGCCACGCGATAGCCGGGAATCCGCGCCTGCGGCGCCGTGCCCTGGTCGCTGGTGACGAGTTCGAGCATGCGACGCATCCGGGCCACGATGTCCGGCCGGAAAACCTGAACCCCCATCGGCGGCGTGTCGCGGCGCAGCACGGACACCGGGATGATGTCGCCGTGGCGGGCAAAGACGAGGTAGGCATGCGCCAGTTGCAGCAGCGATACGGATACGCCGTAGCCATAGGCAATGGTCGCCTGCTCGACGGGGTGCCAAGCGCCGGGCGGGCGCAGGCGGCCGGCCACCGCACCGGGCAGATGGGAGTGCGGCACCTGCCCGAACCCGACGGCAGTCAAGGTTTCCCAGAGCGCGCGGGCCTGCATCCGCAGGGCGATCTTGGCAGTGCCGACGTTGCTCGACTTCTCCAGCACCTGGGCCACGCTCAGGATCTCGTCGTGGCGCTCGGCGTCCCGAATGGTGTGGCCGCCGAGACGAAATGTGCCGTTACCGGTATCGATCCGCGTCGCCGGCCGCACGATGCCGTCCTGGATTGCGGTGGCGATGGAAAACGGCTTCATCGTCGAGCCCGGCTCGAACGTGTCCGTGACCGCACGGTCGCGGACCGCATCGGGCGGCATGCGCTCGCGATGGGCCGGGTCGAAGTCCGGCCAGTTCGCCAGGGCCAGCAACTCGCCGGTGCGCGCGTCGAGGACGACGGCCGCGGCGGCCTTCGCCGCGTTCGCCTGCACCGCCTGGGCAATCGCCGCATGCGCGATGTACTGGATCCGATCGTCGATCGCGAGCGAAATGTTGCCGCCCTGTTCCGGGCGATGCAGCCAATCGTCTTCGATCGTATTGCCGAGCTTGTCCTCAATGATGTGATGCAGCCCGGAATGGCCGCGCAGAACCCCCTCGTACTCGCGCTCGACGCCTTCCTGCCCGCGCCCATCGACGCTGGTGAATCCAAGCAGTTGGCTGGTCACCGGTCCTTCGGGATATTGGCGACGATACTCGCGCGCGGCGTGGACGCCGGGAATCCGCAGGCCCGCAATCTCCTTCGCGACCCCCGGGTCGAGTTGGCGGCGCAAGTAGACGAATGCGCGATCGTTTTCCGACACGCGTCGATCGAGGTCTGCCACCCGCATGCCGAGCAGATGGGCAAGTTCGGCGCGCTGATGGGCGCCGGCCTCGAAATCCGCAGGGTTGGCCCAGATGGCCCGCGCAGGCACGGACGACGCGAGCACGACGCCGTTGCGGTCGTAGATCGAGCCGCGGGTGGCGGCCTCTGACAGCGTGCGGGCGTAGCGCGCCTCGCCCTGCTTCTGCAGGAAGCCGGTATTCCACCCGCCCTGCAGATAGGCCACCCGCACCGCCAGCGCACCGTAGGCACAGAACAGGCCGAACAACAGCAGCTTCGACCGCCCTGCGGGCAAGCGGACCGCGAGCAGATCCTTGCGAACGCGCGCCGTCTTCACCACACCCCCCCGGATCGGACCGCGCCGTCCGATGGCGGCACAGCCGGCAGCATGACGATGTCGGCCGGCGTGATCGGCCGCATGCCCAGCCGCTCCGCCGCCGCCGCGACGACCGCCGGTTGCGAAGCCTGGCCCAGTTGCACACGCAACTGGGTTTCATCCGCCGTGAGATTGCGGGCTTCCTGCCTTGCCAGTTCGATCCGCGCGAACAGCTCCCGAGTGCGGTACTGCGACGTGACGAGCGCAAGCGCGCTCGTCACGAGCAGCGCAGCCAGGACGGGAACCGCGAAGCGCATCATGGCGCACCCCAAGGAACCGCGGTGCGCTCGGCGACCCGCAGCAACGCGGAGCGGGCGCGCGGGTTCTCCGCGACTTCCCCGGCGCCCGGCGCGATGCGCGCCAGAACACGCAACCGGGGGGGCGGCATCTGCGCCTCGCGTAACGGCATCCTCGCGAATGCGCGCTCCGGGTGGGCGTGCTCGGCGAAGAACCGTTTGACGATGCGATCTTCGAGCGAATGGAAACTGATGACCGCCAGGCGTCCGGACGGCGCCAGCACGGTCAGGGAGTCAGCGAGGACCAAGTTCAGTTCCTCGAGCTCTTGATTGACGAAAATCCGTATAGCCTGAAACGTGCGCGTCGCGGGATGCTGAAGCGGGTCCTTGCGGCTTTTT
>JAJYBQ010000016.1 GCA_021778935.1 Pseudomonadota bacterium
ACAATCGCACCAAGGCCATGGCCATGGTCGGAATGACCATCGGCATGAGCTTCGTGCTTTCGCTCATCGCCGGCCCCGCGCTCTACGACGCCATCAGCGTTCCCGGCATGTTCATCCTGACCGGCGTGCTCGCGCTGGGAGCGATCGCGGTGGTACGCTGGGTGGTGCCCGACGTTCCCATGAGCACCCACGCCGAGGAGATCCAGGGACACTGGGCGCGCGCCGTCTTCACTCCCGCGCTTCTGAAGCTCGACTTCTCGATCTTCGTGGTCAACTTCCTGCAGCTGAGCATGTTCGTCGTGCTGCCGGTCGCACTGGTCAAGTACGCCGGCATTCCTCTGCTGCATCACTGGATGATCTATCTGCCGGTGACGATCATTTCGTTCGCCCTGGCCATCCCGGGGATCATCCAGGCGGAACGGCACGGCCACATGAAAACCGTGTTCGTGGGCGCGGTGGCCCTGCTCCTCGTGACCATGATTCTGTTCGCCCTGGGCTATCGCAGCACGTTCGGGCTGATCGCCGGCCTGTTCCTGTTTTTCGTCGCGTTCAACCTGATGGAGGCGTTGCTGCCGTCGCTGGTGTCCCGCACCGCGCCGCCGTCCCGCAAAGGGCTGGCGCTGGGCATCTACAACACCGGGCAGTCGCTCGGGCTCTTTGCCGGCGGCGCGCTCGGCGGCCTGCTCGCGCAGTACGCCGGCCCGCGGACGGTGTTCCTGGTCGCCGCGGCGATCGCTGCGGTCTGGCTCGCGGTCGCCGTCACCATAACGCCACCGGTGCGCCGCACACCGCGGCCCGCCGCCTGAGCGAGTCGGGCCGGATACGCCGCACGTGCGCGGAGACACGAATGCGGGTGCCCGCGCCCCCATCCCGGAGACGGCAGGCCGTATGGCGCGACCTCCGTCGCCAGGAATGATTTTCGGATATAATTTCCGGCTTTATCCGCCCCGGTCGGGCACAGAAGGAACATCAACATGGCTCGCGTCTGCATCGTCACGAAAAAGCGGCCGATGGTCGGAAACCGCGTTTCGCACGCGAACAACAAGACCAAGCGCCGCTTCCTGCCGAACCTGCAATATCGCCGTTTCTGGCTCGAAGACCAGAAGCGCTGGATCCGCCTGCGCATCAGCAACGCCGCGCTGCGCACGATCGACAAGCTCGGCATCGACGCGGTCGTCGCCGATCTGCAGGCCAAGGGCGAGATCTAGGAATCTCGGGGGCCGGAAGGCGCCCGTCACCACATAACCGGAGATCACCATGGCAAAAGGAGCGCGGGAGAAGATCAAGCTGGAATCCTCGGCGGGAACCGGCCACTTCTACACGACGACCAAGAACAAGCGCACCAAACCGGAGAAGATGGAACTCATGAAGTTCGATCCGGTGGCGCGCAAGCATGTGAGCTATAAGGAAACCAAGCTCAAGTAACGCCGCGGCAGCGTTGCTGCAAGGTAAAAAAATCCCGGCGTTGCCGGGATTTTTTTTATCCCTCGCCCCGCTCCTGCAGACGGGAACGGGCGAAGATGCACCGCAAGGAAAAGTCCGGGGACGTCAAACCGGCGCCGGCGCGTAGGCGCGAATGCGCGCAGCGATCTCTTCCAGCGCTCGGCTGCCGCTGGCCTCGGCCCGGGCAACCCAATCCTGCAGGTTATGCAGCATCTGCTCGCGCGACGCCGCCGCCTGCATCCAGATCTGCGCCAGCTCGGCGCGCATTTCCACCACGGTATGCAGCGCGCGGCTGTGGCGCAACAGATCGCTCAGCGACTCCCGCTGCGGTTCGGGAACATCCGACATGTCCTTGTGGATCCAGCGCTGCAACCCGGAAAACCGGGCGCGATCCGCCGAGGCAAGCTTGGCAACTTCCCGGCGGAACTCGCGACGGACCTCCCGCGCGAAACGCGCGAGCAGTTCGTAGCGATTGTTGATCAGGGTCTGCAAAGTACCCAATTCGATCTGCGTGTGCGTCGTCGCGCCGTCCAGGATCTGCGGTTTGGGAGCGACCCGCAGAACCTTCGCCAGACCGAGCGACTGCAAGATGCGGATGTAGCCCCAGCCGATGTCGAATTCATACCACTTGTAGGAGAGCTTCGCCGAGGTCGGGAAGGTATGGTGGTTGTTGTGCAGTTCCTCGCCGCCGATCAGCCATCCGAGCGGAGAAATGTTGGTGCTGGCGTCGGGGCAGTCGAAATTGCGATATCCCCAGAAGTGCGCGACGCCGTTGACCACGCCGGCGGCAAAAAACGGAATCCACATCATCTGCACGGCCCAAACCGCGATCCCGGCAACGCCGAAGAGCAGGAAATCGGCCACCAGCATGGTCCCGCAACCCTGCCAGATCCAGCGGGAATAGAGGTTGCGCTCGATCCAGTCATCGGGCGTGCCACGGCTGAAGCGGGCGATCGTTTCCGAGTTCTTCCGCTCCGCCATGTAGAGTTCCGAGCCGCGCAGCAGCACGGTGCGCAGCCCGCGCGTCTGCGGGCTGTGCGGGTCTTCCGCCGTCTCGCACCTGGCGTGGTGCTTGCGGTGCACGGAAACCCAGTCGCGGGTCTGCATCCCGGTCGTCAGCCACAGCCACAAACGGAAGAAGTGACTCACGATCGGGTGCAGATCCAGGGCCCGATGCGCCTGCGAACGGTGCAGGTAAATGGTCACCGCGGCAATCGTCACGTGGGTCATCGCCAAGGTGGCGAACACCGTCTGCCACGCCGTCAGGCCCAGCAGTCCGTTGTGCAGGAAATTCAGCACCGATTCCATCGTGTCTCCGCAAATCCATGGCAAAAGAAAATTGCTCCGATGTTACAGGAGTAACGGGGAATCGGAAAGCGCGTACGGGAATTCCGCATTCAAGAACGCTAGGGAGTCTGCGGGGCCAATTCGATCCCGCCCGCCCGGAGGCGCTCATATGCCGCCTTGGCGACGCCCGACTGAATCCTTCCCGTCCCGCTTTCCGGATCGGCGATCCAGAACCGCAGTTCCCACAGCAGGTTACCCCCGGGAAACTCGATGAGGCGCGCCTCCGGCGCCGGATCCGCCAGTACCCGCGGAACCGACGCCGCCGCGGCCTCCAACTCCGCCTGCAGATAGCCCGCATCCCGTCCCTGCCGCACGGCGATCCGGATGTGCAGATTGACCCGACGGTCGGTCAAGGTCGTGTTGACGACGGGCTGCGAGACCAGGATCTCGTTGGGTACCGTAGCCTCCGTGCCATCGCCGGCGCGCAGCAGGGTGTAGCGGGCGGTGATCCGCGTGACTTCGCCCTGGTACTTGTCCGCGGCGACGATGATGTCGCCGATTCGCAGACTGCGGTCCAGCAGCAGGATGAACCCACTCACGTAGTTGCTGACGATCCGCTGCAGGCCAAGCCCCAGACCGACGCCCAAGGCGCCGCCGAAGACCGACAGGATCGTCAGATCGATCCCCGAAACCGCAAGTGCGAACAGCAGTCCGGCGACCAGGAATGCCGCGCGCGCAAGCCGCCCGAGGACCAGGCGCAGGTTCGGATCCAACCCCGGTTCGACGCTCAACCGCTCTTCCACCAGCGAACCGGCCCACATCGCAGCAAGCAGCGCACTCAGCGTGGTGACGGAGCCGACCAGCAGCGCCCATACCGACACGGCGGTATTGCCCAGCGGAATGCGCGTCGCGTCGAGCCAGGCCACCACGTCGCCCAACGCACCGGTCGCGTACAGGCCGGTACCCGCGAGCGCGAACGTCACGATGGCGCGCTCGAAGCGCACGATGATCGTCGCGGAATGGAGCCCGTGGCGCAGCAGGTAGAACAGCAGGCGGACCACCGCCAGGGTGCCCACCAGGACGGCAGCGAACCGGATCAGGCGCGCATCGCTGGGTCCCTCGATCACATGCGTGACCCGCAGGGCGCCTTCGCCGACCCATAGCAGCAGAAATGCGAAAAGCGGATACGCGATATAGAGCAACCCGTCGATCGTCGCCGGCAAGGTCTTGTGACGCGCGTCGCCATTCGCGATCGCCGACGCGCGGCCGCCGCCCCACTGCGCCAGAGCGCGCTCGGCAAACCACGCCGCCACCAGAGCGGCCACGATCACCACCGCCTGCCACGCGTGCTGGGGGCGCGACAGGCCGTTGGCGATCGCGTGGATCAGTTCCTGGATCGGTGACGGATCGCCGTTCTGCATCATCCGCGCGCGCGCTCCAGAACCGCCGCAAAAAACCCGTCGCACCCGTGCAGATGCGGCAGCATGACGAACCACGGCGCAAAACGCGCCGCATAGTCGACCTCGATCCCCTGCGCCGCCAGGATTGCGGGCGCATCGACGACCGCGAACTGCGGATGGTCGGCGACGAACTGCTCGATCATCTCCTGGTTTTCCTCGGCCAACACCGAGCAGGTCGAATACACCAACCGCCCGCCGGGCTTGACGAGGCGCGCCGCACCGGCGAGCACGGCCGCCTGTACGCCCTTCAGCCGCGCCACTTCGCGTTCGTCGAATCGCCACTTGAGATCGGGATTGCGCCGCAGCGTCCCCGTTCCCGAACAGGGTGCATCGACGAGCACCCGGTCGATCTTGCCCGCGAGGCGCTTGACGCGTACGTCCACCTCGCTCGCGATTGCCGCCGGATACACGTTCGACAGGCCACTGCCCGCGAGGCGCGGCCCCAGGCCGGCAAGCCGTTTGGCATGCACATCGAAGGCATAGAGCCGCCCGGTGGAGCGCATGAGCGCGCCCAGTGCCAGGGTCTTTCCTCCCGCACCGGCGCAGAAATCCACCACCATTTCACCGCGCCGCGGCGCAACCAGCCGCGCGATCAACTGGCTGCCTTCATCCTGCACCTCGATCAGCCCGTCCTTGTACAACGGCCAGCGGGTGAGTGCCGGTTTCTCCGTCAGCCGAATCCCATCGGGGCTGTATGGGGTCGGTTCGGCCCCCAGCGGCGCGTGGATGCGAGTCGCGCTGCGCAATTCGGCCAACACCGCATCGCGGTCGGCCTTCAGCGTATTGACGCGCAGATCGAGCGGCGCGGGCTGCGCCAGCGCGTCAAACAAGGCGCGCCACTCCTGCGGATACTGCGCCTGCACCCGCGCAAACAGCCACGACGGCGCTTCGGCCTGCACCGCCGGCGGCGCATGCCGCAGATCGATGTCCATCGCGCTGCGCACGGCGCGCTCGTCACCGCGCAGGCTGCGGGAGCCCAGTGCCGCGATGCCGTGCTGACGCGCCAAGACCGCCAATGCCGCCAGGCGTGGCGCACGCAGGGGATCGGCGGTCTGCAGGATCCAGCGCAGGCTCGCAAGACGGCGCAGCGCGTCGAACGCCGCTTCCGCGACGAGGCTGCGGTCGCGCGGTCCCAACTGGCGATCCATCTTGAAGTGCCGGGACATGAGCGCGTCGGCCGGACCGTCGAACCGCAACAGCACCGCCAGCAGCTTCGCCAGGCTGTCGACGACCTGCGAGGTGATGCGTACCGGACGCTCGCCGCCGGTAGCGGGGACTGCCGCCTCGCCCATCTCGACGTCCCGCTCCGCCACCACCCGCGGCGCTCGGCGCGTCGCGGTTGTTGCCGGTCTCGCGGTCTTCGCGGTCTTTGCCGCCTTTGCGGTCTTCATGGTTCGCATTGCAACAACTCCTGCCGGCTCAGGCCGCGGACCGCGACCCGCCCTCCTTCGAGCCGCACCGCGCCCGCGAGCAACCAGCGGACGCAGCGCGGCAACAGCCCATGCTCCATCGCCAGCACCCGCGCCGCCAGCGACTCCTCGGTATCGGACGGATCGACCGCCAGCGCCGCCTGACCGATGATCGGTCCCGCGTCGAGTTCTCCGGTGACGAAATGCACCGTCGTGCCATGTACGCGCACGCCGGCCTCGATCGCCCGGCGGTGGGTCGCCAGCCCGGGGAACGCCGGCAGCAGCGAAGGATGGATGTTGATCAGGCGACCGGCGTAATGGGCGACGACGGCGGGCGTGAGCACACGCATGAATCCGGCCAGGATCACCAGGGCCGGATCGAACATGTCGATGGCTGCGCACAAATCCGCATCGAAGTCCTCGCGCGACGGATATCCGGTGTGATCCAGAACGCGAGTCGCCACGCCGTACTCCTGGGCGATCGCCAGACCGCGCACGCCGGGACGATTGGAGACGACCGCAGCGATACGGGCATTCGCGGTGTCGGCCCAGTTTTCGTCGCGCGCCGTGCGCAGGATGGCATCGAGGTTGCTGCCGCGACCGGAGATCAGGCAGACGATGTTTTTCGGGGGGAATGGTTCGCGCATTGTCCGCGAGATTGTACCGGGTCGAGTCGGAAACCATGGAAAATCAAGGCATTCGAGGAAGAAACCGTATACTTCCCACCCTCGCCCCCGCCCTTTCCTGCACGCCGGAGAGGGGGAACGGACGTCCCTGCGCCAACGCCCTGCCGCATCTTGAAACCGACACCGCCGCCGTGACGACACCCTGCAGTCCCTCGATCCGGATTTTCCGCGGCCCGCCGCCGGCGGCCGCGCGCGCGCCCTGCGCCCTGGCGATCGGCAATTTCGACGGGGTGCATCGCGGCCACCGGGCACTGCTCGCGCGCGTGGCGCAAGCCGCCCGGGAGCGGGGACTCGTTCCGGCAGCCATGACCTTCGAGCCGCACCCGCGCGAATTCTTCCAGCCCGATGCAGCGCCGGCGCGAGTCGCCAACCTGCGCGACAAGGTCGTCGGCCTGCGCAGCGCCGGGATCGAACGCGTGTTCGTGCTGCATTTCAACGCCCGTCTGGCCCAACTGCCGGCGGAGCGCTTCCTCGATGAGGTCCTGATCGCCGATTGCGCGATGCGCTGGCTGATCGTCGGCAACGATTTCCGCTTCGGCACCCGGCGCACGGGAGATATCGCGCTGCTGCGCGCCCGGGCACCGCAACGGGGATTTGAGGTCCATGCACTCGAGACCGTCCTGCACGACGGCGAACGGATCTCCAGTTCCGCCGTGCGTGCAGCGCTGATTGCCGGCGACCTCAATCGCGCGCAAGCGCTGCTGGGCCACCGCTACCATATCAGCGGGCGCGTGCTGCATGGCGCCAAGCTTGGACGGCAAATCGGCTTCCCGACCATCAACCTGCGCATTCCGCACAAACGCCCCGCAGCGAGCGGCATCTACGCGGTACTGGTCCACGGACTGGGTGCGCCGCGGCCGGGCGTGGCCAGCATCGGCCTGCGTCCCACGATCGACGCCGACGGCCGCTGGCTGCTGGAAGTGCATCTCTTCGACTTCCAGCAGGAAATCTACGGCCGACTCGTCCGGGTCGAATTCCTGCAGAAGCTGCGTGACGAGGCGAAGTTCGACACGATCGTCGAACTGACCGCCGCCATCGAGCGCGACGCGGCGCACGCCCGTGCGATCATCCGCGGGTGGACGACGACTTCGGCGTAAACCTTTGCGCGGCGCGCAAGTTTCCCTCTCCAACGCGACGAACTGACAAGGCATGTCCGAACCAACCAAAGCGGCGTCGAAAAACGCCTCCAAGTACCCCCTGAACCTGGCGGACACGCCGTTTCCGATGCGAGGCGACCTGCCCGCGCGCGAGCCCGGCTGGGTCGACGCATGGGAGCGGGAGGACGTCTACCACCAGATCCGCGCGGCACGGCGCGGCGCCCCCCGCTTCATTCTCCACGACGGCCCGCCCTACGCCAACGCGGCGATCCACCTCGGCCATGTCGTCAACAAGGTGCTCAAGGACATCATCGTCAAGTCCAAATCGCTCGCGGGCTTCGATGCCGTGTACATCCCCGGCTGGGATTGCCACGGCATGCCGATCGAGATCCACATCGAACGCAAGTTCGGCAAGCACCTGCCGCGCACCGAGGTGCAGGAGAAGGCGCGCGCCCACGCTGCAGAGCAGATCACCCTGCAGATGCAAGGCTTCAAGCGGCTCGGCGTGCTCGGCGACTGGGCGAACCCCTACCGCACGATGAATTTCCAGGCCGAGGCCGACGAGATCCGCACCCTCAAGCGCATGATCGAGCGCGGCTTCGTCTATCGCGGCCTGAAGCCGGTCAACTGGTGCTTCGACTGCAACTCGGCGCTCGCCGAGGCGGAAGTGGAGTACGCCGACAAGGTTTCTCCCACCGTGGACGTGGCGTTCCCGCTCGCCGAGGAAGACGCCGCACGCGCCGCGACCCTCTTCGGCCGCGCCGGATTCGACAAGCCCTGTTCGACGGTGATCTGGACCACCACCCCGTGGACGCTGCCCGCCAACCAGGCGCTCAACGTCCACCCCGACCTCGCCTACGCCCTGGTCGATTGCGGCGACCGCTACCTGATCCTGGCTGAAACCCTGGTCGCACGCTGCCTGCAACGTTTCGGGCTGCAGGGCAGCGCCGTGGGCTGCGTGCGCGGCGCACAACTCGAGGGAGTCCGCTTCCACCATCCGCTGGCAACGATGCACCCGGGATATGCGCGCACGGCGCCGGTCTACCCGGCGGAATACGTGGGTGCGGACGACGGCACCGGGATCGTCCACGCTGCGCCCGCCTACGGCGTCGAGGATTACCTCTCCTGCCGCCGCCACGGCATGGTCAACGACCGGATCCGCAATCCGGTCCAGGGCGATGGCATCTACGCGCCGGACCTGCCGCTCTTCGGCGGCATGGGGATCTGGGATGCCAACGACCGGATCATCGACGCCCTGCGGCAGGCGGGCACGCTGCTGCACGCCGCGCGCGTCCGCCACAGCTACATGCACTGCTGGCGGCACAAGACGCCGCTGATCTACCGCGCGGCGCCGCAATGGTTCGTACGCATGGACGGCGCAACGGCGGACACCCGCGGCGTGTTCCAGACCGAGACGGTGGGCGAGACCCTCCGCCAGACCGCCCTGCGTGCCGTCGAGGCGACCGTGTTCTACCCCGCCTGGGGCAAAGCGCGCCTGCACGCGATGATCGCCAACCGCCCGGACTGGTGCATCTCGCGCCAGCGCCACTGGGGCGTTCCGCTGCCATTCTTCCTGCATCGGGCAACCGGCGAACCGCATCCGCGGACGCTCGAACTGCTCGACGAAGCCGCCCGACGTGTCGAACAGGGCGGCATCGAAGCCTGGTCGCGCACGCGTATCGAGGAAGTCCTGCCGGCACAAGAAGCGCAGGAATATGTCAAGGTCGATGACATCCTCGACGTCTGGTTCGACTCCGGGTCGACCCACCGCACGGTGATGCGAGGCTCGCACGCCGAGCAGCTCGGCTATCCGGCGGACATGTACCTGGAAGGGTCGGACCAGCACCGCGGCTGGTTCCATTCCTCGCTGCTGATCGGATCGGCGATCGACGGCCGCGCACCGTACAAGGCGCTGCTCACGCACGGTTTCACCGTCGACGCGCAAGGCCGCAAGATGAGCAAGAGCCTCGGCAACGGCATCGACCCTACTGCGCTTTCGGCAAAACTGGGGGCGGAGATCATCCGTCTCTGGGTTGCATCCACCGACTACTCGGGAGAACTTTCGATCGGCGACGAGATCCTCAAGCGCGTCGTCGAAGCCTATCGGCGGATCCGCAACACCCTGCGCTTCCTGCTCGCCAACACGAGCGACTTCGACATCGGGAGTCACGCGGTGGCGGTGGACGATCTCTGCGAAATCGACCGCTACGCCCTCGCGCGCGCTGCACAGCTCCAGAACGAACTGCGCGGCCATTACGACCGCTACGAGTTTCATCCGGTGGTGGCGAAGTTGCAGACCTACTGCTCGGAAGACCTCGGCGCCTTCTATCTCGACGTCCTCAAGGACCGCCTCTACACCACCGGTGCCGCCGGGCAGCCGCGGCGCTCGGCGCAGACCGCGCTGTGGCACATCACGGCAACCCTGCTGCGGCTGATGGCGCCCATCCTGTCCTTCACGGCCGACGAGGCCTACCGGATCTTCGCCCGCGACCCGGCCGCGCCGGTATTCGCGCAACTCTTCCACGAACCACCGCCGGTGGCCGGCCACGAGGCGCTGCTGGCGCGCTGGGAGGCGATCCGCGCGACCCGCGCCGAGACCCTGAAACGGATCGAGGAGATGCGCGCCCAAGGCCATCTCGGATCATCGCTGCAGGCGGAGCTCGCGATCCACGCGCACGGCGAGCGGCACGCGCTGCTCGCTTCGCTGGGCGACGAATTGCGCTTCGTCACCATCACCAGCCGCGCCGACCTGTTCGAGGCGCCCTCGCCGGCCGAGGAACGCATCGACGTGCACGCCAGCGGCGCCGTCAAGTGCGAGCGCTGCTGGCACTACCGCGACGACGTCGGCACGGTCGCGGCACACCCCGGCCTGTGCGGGCGCTGCACGGACAACCTGTTCGGTGCCGGCGAAACGCGGCGGTTCGCATGACCACGGATCTGCATCCCGCTCCGCGCGCCAGCGGTTCACACGGGAGCCACATCCTGGCGTGGCTGGCGGTGGCCGCCGTCATCGCCGCCGTCGACCAGGTCACCAAGGCGCGCATCCTGGCATCCCTCGCGCCGGGACAAGTCGTCCCGGTCACGTCCTACTTCGACCTCGTGCTGGCCTACAACCCCGGGGCCGCCTTCTCGCTGCTCGCGGACGCGGGCGGTTGGCAAGGCTCCTTGTTTCTCGCGATCGGCGTGGCAGCGTGCACGGCCATCGTCTGGATGCTGATGACCCACTCCGGCCGGACCCGGTTCTCGGCGGCGCTGTCGCTGATCCTGGGCGGTGCGTTGGGAAACATCGTCGACCGGGTTCACTACGGACACGTCATCGACTTCCTGGAATTCCACTGGAACTGGCTCCGCCCGGTCTTTCCGGGCGGCTACTATCCGGCGTTCAACGTGGCGGACAGCGCGATTTCGGTGGGCGCGGTGCTGCTGGTCGTGGATGAGTTGCTGCGGATGCGGCATCGCGGCTGATTGCGAGACAGAGCCATGGCGGAATCGCACACCCCCTCCCCCCCGGCCCCGCTTGCGCAGGGGGACGCGGCGGGACTGCTCGCCGGACGCCGGATCCTGCTCGGCGTGACCGGCGGCATCGCGGCGTACAAGGCCTGTGAACTCGTCCGCCTGCTGCGCGCCGAAGGTGCGCGCGTCCAGGCGGTGATGACCCGTTCCGCACGCGAATTCATCGGCCCCGCAAGCTTGCAGGCGCTCACCGGTTCCCCGGTGTACGACGATCTCTGGGACCCGCGGGTGGCGGATGGCATGGCCCACATCGCGCTTTCGCGCGACGCCGACGCGATCGTCGTTGCGCCGACGACCGCCGACTTCCTCGGCAAGATCGCCAACGGCCTGTGCGACGATCTGCTTGCCAGCCTCGTCCTGGCACGGCGGATTACCCAATGTCCGCTGCTGCTCGCCCCGGCGATGAACGTGGAAATGTGGACGCAACCCGCGGTGCAGCGCAACGTGGCGCAACTGCGCGCCGACGGCGCGCTGCTGCTCGGTCCGGCCAGCGGCGACCAGGCCTGCGGCGAAACGGGCCTCGGTCGGATGCTCGAGCCCGCCGCCATTCTCGAGGAAATCGTCGCGGCGTTCCAGCCCAGGTTGCTGCAAGGGCGCCGCGTCCTCGTCACCGCCGGCCCCACCTACGAAGCGATCGATCCGGTGCGCGGCATCACCAACCGGTCCTCGGGCAAGATGGGCTATGCCGTGGCGCGCGCGGCGCGCGAGGCCGGCGCAGCGGTCACGCTGGTGAGCGGCCCCACGGGACTCACCCCCCCCCACGGCGTGCACCGCATCGACGTGCGGAGCGCCGAAGAAATGCGCCGCGCCGTCCTCGGCGCCGCCGCCGGCGCCGACGTCGTCGTCGCGGTCGCCGCGGTCGCCGATTGGCGTCCCGAATCCGCCGCGCCGCGCAAACTCAAGAAAACCGCAGGGTCGCCGCCCGCACTGGCGCTCGTCACCAACCCCGACATCGTCGCCGAAGTCGCCCGGCTTGCCGAACCGCCGCTCTGTGTCGGATTCGCAGCCGAAACCGAGAACATGATCGAGCATGCCCGCGCCAAGCTGCAGGCCAAGCGCCTGGCGATGGTCATCGCCAACGCCGCGCAGGACGCCATCGGCGCCGACGAAAGCGCGCTTACGATCGTCGACGAGACCCGGATCCGCACCCTGCCCCGCGCGCCCAAGCTGGAGCAGGCGCGGCGCATCATCGCCGCGATCGCCGAACGACTGGACCCGACCGCAGCGTGACCCATCAACCGCAACGCGCCTCCGGATCAATGGCCATGAGACCAAGGCAGCCATGAGCACCCTTGCAATCCGCATCCTCGACGACCGCCTGCATGCCACCCCCCCGGCCTACGCGACGCCCGGCTCGGCCGGCATCGACCTGCGCGCCTGCATCCCCGACACGCTCTCCCTCGCTCCCGGGGAAAGCCGGCTGGTACCGGCGGGACTTGCGATCCACCTCGCGGACCCCGGACTCGCAGCCGTGATCCTGCCGCGCTCGGGCCTGGGGCACCGCCACGGCATCGTGCTGGGGAATCTCGTCGGCCTGATCGACTCGGACTACCAGGGGCAGGTCATGGTGTCGCTCTGGAACCGCAGCGCGGAACCGTACCGCATCGAACCGATGGAGCGCATCGCGCAACTCGTCGTCATCCCCGTGCAACAGGTGCGGCTCGCGGTCGTCGATGGGTTCGAGGAAAGCGCCCGCGGCGCAGGCGGGTTCGGCAGCACCGGGAAGGCATAGCGCCCCCCGGCTGTCCGGAGGCTCCCGCGCCGGCCGCGATCAGTGCGTCGCGCCCTGGTCCGCAACGCGCGTGAAGAATTCGACGATGGCTGCTTCTCCCATCCGGCGCGCATCGGCCAGTTCTCCTGCTTGCGTCGCATAGACCAGCCGGTCATTGCCGCTCAGCAGCGCCGCAGCCGGAATCCCCCGCCGCAGGTCGATGCCATACCGCTGCGCGAACCCGACATTCCGGTCGAACGCGCCGACGTCGACCTGGACGACGACGAAGCGCTTCTGCAGCCCCGCCGCAGCGGGCCCACGCAAGGCGCGATCCAGTACGCGACAATCCGCGCACCACTCCGCCCCGAATACCACGAGCACATCCTTGTGCTCGGCATGCGCTTCCACCAAGGCCTGCCGGATTTCGGCCTGCGCATCGGCGTGGGGGTCGTACGACGAGGCCCCCGCCGGGATGGCGCCGAGCAGCAACAGGAACCCCAATACGACTCCGGCCCGGAAACCCGACAGGCGTTTCATGGCGACTCCCTCCGCAGCGTGCGAACCACCCCCACCTCGCACTATGCCACCGCAGAGGGCGCCCGGCGGTGCGACAAATCGTCGCACCCGTCCCCGGCCCGGCTAGAATTCCCCCGCCTCGCCACGGGAATGCTGCGCAATGCTGCTCTGGTTCGTCATCGCCTATTGGATCGTATCGGTCGGGATCGGCCTCTATGCCGCCACCCGCGTCCGCAATACGAAGGACTTCGTCGTCGCCGGCCGCCATCTGCCGTTCCACATCGTGACCGCCACCGTGTTCGCGACCTGGTTCGGTTCCGAAACCGTGCTGGGCATCCCCGCGACCTTCCTGAAGGAAAACCTGCACGGCGTCATCGCCGATCCTTTCGGGTCGTCGCTGTGCCTCATCCTCGTCGGGCTGTTCTTCGCCGCGCCGCTCTACCGCATGAACCTGCTGACGATCGGCGACTTCTACAAGAAGCGCTTCGGGCGCACCGTCGAGGTGATGACCACCCTGGCGATCGTCCTCTCCTACCTCGGCTGGGTCGGCGCCCAGATCAACGCCCTGGGACTGGTCTTCAACGTGGTATCCCACGGCACGATCACCAAGCTCGCGGGCATGTGGATCGGGTCGGCGACGATCCTCGTCTACACCCTGTTCGGCGGCATGTGGGCGGTCGCGATCACCGACTTCCTGCAGATGATCATCATCGTGCTGGGCATGCTGTACATCGGCGGATCGGTGAGCCGCCTGGTGGGCGGGGTCGGGACGGTCGTGGCGCATGCCGCCGCCGCCGGGAAATTCGCGTTCTGGCCGGCGCTCGACCTCAAGGACGTCATCGGCTTCTTCGCAGCGTGGATCACCATGATGCTGGGTTCGATCCCGCAGCAGGACGTGTTCCAGCGCGTCCAGTCGTCGAAGACCGAGCCGATCGCCGTCTGGGGCTCGGTGACGGGCGGCGCGCTGTATTTCCTGTTCGCCTTCGTCCCGATGTTTCTCGCGTATTCCGCGACGCTGATCGAGCCGAGGATGGTCTCGGGCCTGATCGACACCGACCCGCAGATGATCCTGCCGCGCCTCGTGCTCGACAAGGCGCCGCTCATCGCGCAGGTGATGTTCTTCGGCGCCCTGCTCTCCGCGATCAAGAGCTGCGCCTCGGCGACGCTGCTCGCGCCGTCGGTCACCTTCACCGAAAATGTGCTCAAACCCTGGTTTCCGGAATGGTCCGACCGCCAGCTGCTCTTCGCGATGCGCGCCGTCACCTTGAGCTTCACCGTCCTGGTGACGCTGTACGCCGTGTTTTCGCATCTGACCATCTTCAAGATGGTCGAGGACGCCTATCAGGTGACGCTGGTCTGTGCCTTCGTTCCGCTCCTCTGCGGGGTGTACTGGAAGCACGCCACCAACCAGGGTTCGCTGCTGTCGATCTTCCTGGGCCTGTCGGTCTGGCTGGCGATGGAGTTCTTCGGTCCCGACGATCCCCTGATTCCCGGCCAACTCGCCGGCCTGCTCGCCAGCGCCATCGGCATGGTCGTCGGCTCGCTCGGACCGCAACGCATCCCGCACCAGGCGATGACCCACGAGGAAATCCTCCGCGCCCACGGCAAGCTGAGCGGCCACGCCGCGCAGCTCACGCACCACGTCGCGGCGGAATAGGGGTTTCCGTGCCCATCCACCCCTCGCATATCCGCCCGCCGTCCCGTCGGTCGCAGTCGTGGTCGCGCAGTCATGGTCATTTTGACATCCGGTTTCTTATCGATATAATTGCGCTCCTTTCGCGGGAATAGCTCAGTTGGTAGAGCGCAACCTTGCCAAGGTTGAGGTCGCGAGTTCGAGACTCGTTTCCCGCTCCAAATTTCGTTCCCAAAAGCCGCATTGCGGCTTTTGTTTCGCGGTTCGCATCGCCCCCTGGCGTGCGGATTGCGGGCGGAGTTCCCCGGAGGTCCATTCGGTTCCGGGATCGACGATGCCCGTGCATGGCGGGGTGGCAGAGTGGTCATGCAGCGGACTGCAAATCCGTGTACGCCGGTTCGATTCCGACCCCCGCCTCCATACAAATCAATACGTTACGCATCGTTTTCACTAGTGCCGTGGGTAATATTTTCGCCAATGGGTAATACTCCGCGCCCGGGTTGTACGTTCGCCACGCCCCGAACGTAATGACGCCGGGTGGTCGGCTGGCGCTTGCCGGTCTTGCCCTGCTCGATACACAAAGAGCTTTACAAGGAATCCTCGCATCGAGTACAACGAGGGCGTGGAATGCGAGAAGACGACGGAGGCCCGCTCGTACTCGCACGGGATGTTCGAGCGCATGGGAGTCGCCGTGCTCACCCGAGATCAATCCCGACGAGCTCGCCCGGGCGCATGTCAGAGCGCGCGTTGCCAAGGCAACCACGGTCACCCGCGACGAAATGACGGCCAACGTCCTGCGAACAATGCGACGACTGCAAAATCTCCCCCACGTGGTCGCGTCCTTCTTCCATACTGCGAGCTGCCGCTACGCAATCCAATGAGGCTTTACTAACGACCGGTTTAGTAATCTGAGCACAGGGAGTCTGTCGTCCCATTTGGGGGCGAGCACAACGGACCGGATTGGGATCCCGAGATGTTCGTCGTAGGTCTCTTGTCCGACCCGGAACCGATGATGAAGGGCACCATAGGGAGGGGACGATGGGGATGTCAAGAGGGAATGAGATTTATCCGCCTTCGGGAAATCATGAGGGTTTCAAAAAAATTTCGGCCATCCTGTTGTGTATCGGTGTGATGTCCATGACAGCGGGATGCGGGGGCGGAGGGGGGGGATCCTCCGGAGCGGCGCCGGGTGTCGCGGCAACCCCTCCCCAGACAGCCATGTGGACAATGATGATGGCGCGCGGGGCGGAGGAATTTGTGTCCCAATTAGCCACCACCACAAACATTAACACCCATAACCAGGCTTTTCTGACAAACCAAAAAACGACCTGTTCGAATGGGGGATCCCTGTCGGCAAGCGGATCCCTGAGTTCGATCAACTTTGCGGCCTCAAACTGCCTCACCAATTCCGTTACGAGCAATGGGTCTGCCAATTTGTCCTGGAACACGGTCAATTACATGAATTGCTTGAATG
Source organism: Pseudomonadota bacterium (assembly GCA_021778935.1). Next base: position 16,230 of record JAJYBQ010000016.1, read on the forward strand.
TCAATATTCCTACCAATTTAACTTACATTTATACCATCACGAATTTATCACTTTCCCAGACCAACCCGACAGAGCTTTTCTCTTCGAATGGTGGAGTCTCGCTGACGGAATCAGCTCCGACCTGTTCGGCAAGCTCATTCACCATTCCCATTCAGGTAAGCGTTCTTTCCGGCGCTCCCCTGACCTTCCATTTGACCATCAACTCTTCCACATCGCTCGACGCAACAATCAACACTTTTGTCGGGACGATAACCAGCACCTCTAACAACACCTCCCAATTGACCAACACAAATTATTCGTTTTCAGGGACCTTCACCCAGCCGAACTCTTCAGGAATCTATTCCTTTTCGAGTTCGAGCACGGACCCATTCATTATCGATTATGCAACTTCCTCGGAATTTTCAAGCGGGTCGATGACCATCACGGGTCCCAACGAAACGGACGTCCTGAAGATCACCGGTCCGGGCCAGGTCACCGTGACGACCACCATAAGCGGAGTGAGCAAAACGACCACCGAAACAATAAACTCCTTCATGGGGATTTCCTGAGAACGTCGCCGCGTCGGAACGAGCCTTCGACTTGGGGCAAGGTCGAGAGAACTCGGAGCGCCCGGGAAGGGCGAAAAGAATAGACCGGTGATTGGATTGGGTCTCGATTACGGAGGAGGATACGGATTGCATGCGGAACTACGCGGTGGACGTCCGACCGGGGACTACGGTATGGTGGGGAGGTCCGGGTTCAATCGGATCCAGCGCCCTCTCCATGCGATGTCAGCAATGCATTCACTTCCTCGACGTCGGCGTCGCTTAGCGAACCAACCGCCGATTTGAGCTTCAGCAGCCACATGATGGTTTCGTAGCGGGCCCTGGCAAGGTCGCGCTCCGTGGCCGCAAGGTCCTTCTTGGCGTTGAGCACGTCGACGCGGATCCGATCGCCGACCTGGATGCCACGCTCGTTCGACTCGACCGCCGTCTTGCCGGCCAACACCGCCCGCTGGAGCGCCTTTACGAGCGCAAGTCCGGAGGTGGCACCGAGATACGCCTGCTGCGCGGCGAGGACGCTCGCGCGCTGGGCATCGTCGAGATCGTCCTGCGCCTTTTCGAGAAGGTCCACGTTCTCGCGAATCTTCGCCCAACTTCCTCCGCCCGCAAAGACCGGAATCGATACCTGAATCCCCACACTCGTCGCGTACGTGAGTTGCCCGACCTGGATGGTAAGCGGCGACCTGGTATAGCCACGCATCGCTACGAGGTCGACCGTCGGCAGTTCCCCGGCACGAGCCTTGCGTACCTCGAGGCGTGCCACGGCGAGCGCCGCGCGGGCGGCGGTGACCGCCGCATTATTGTTCCGTGCCGCCGATTCCCATGGTTGGGAGGTGTCGGGTATCGGCCGGGTCAGCACGGCGTCGGCCCGCAGCTCCGCGAGCGGCCCCGGACGCCGGTTGATGATCTCGCGCAGCACTTGCATTCTTGCGACGACGTCGTTGCGGGCGCGCAGCTCCTGGGCAGTGACCATCGCGTAACGGGCCTCGGTATCGCGTACGTCCGTAATCGGCGCCGAACCGACCTCGAAGCGGCGCTCCGCCCGATTCATCTGCTGAAGATCGGCAGCGCGCTCTTCCTTGTAGCTATTCAGTACGTCCCGCGCGAAGAGGACATCGAAATATGCCTGCGCGGTGCGGATCAAAAGATCCTGGCGTGCAAGACTGAGCTGTGCGCTTGCCTGGTCGACCTGCGCGTGGGCTTGACTGACCGCGACCACATTTTGCGGCCGCAACACCGGCTGGGTAAGCATCACGGTCCAACCGTTGCTGTTGTACTGTTGCTGCCCCAGGGTGTTGACGGTGTTCTCGTTCCAGAACGTATTGGAGGTCGCCGTGACCGACGGCAACAAGCCCGCAACGCTCTCGGGGATGCGCTCCCGTACCGCATCGAATTGCGCTTCCGCCGCGCGGTATTGCGCATTCATCGCGAGCGCTTCCCGGAAAATACCCGCCAGATCATCTGCGTGGGCTTGACATCCCACGAGCGTACCCAGAAGAACCGCCGCCCATTTCCGTCGCATTCCCCGCCACCCTATCGCATTTCAACAACACGGCGCGCGGCGCCGACACATTGCCGGCGCCGCGAACGTACGGATCTCCGCGCACTCACCCCAGGGCACCGTGGCGGGTCTCGTACTCCTCGACCACTTTGCTCAGCAACTGCGCGAGGCGCTTGGCGAGCGCCGGATGCAGGATGACGCGGTGTTCGAGGGTGAGCTCCGGATTCGGGATGGCGCGGTCCCAATCCTGGTTCAGGCCAAAGTTGAGGACGATCTCCTCGCGGGTCGCGTTCACGGTGCACACGTTGCAGTAGCTGCTCTTGAGGTTTGCCGTGACGACGTTGGCCTGCCTTGCCGGCATCGGTCCGTTCGGCGCCGTTGCCGGCCCGGACTGATCCTGACCCGCAGGCGTCGCCGCCGATTCACTCTTGATTTCTTTGCTCATGGAAACTCCTCCCTTCCCTCCGTTTGCAATTCTCGATGGCGCGTTTTCCCGGCTCCTCGTCGTGGTGGGCGGTACCCCGCTCACCACATCCGGACCGAACACCGCAGGCCCGCCGGCAGCGCGTCCCGCGGATTGGGCAAATCGATCTGGACCTGAAACGTACCGCTCGCCGCATCGATGACCTTGTCGACTGCGGTCACCGTTGCGGGATAGCGTCCCTGCATCGGCTTTTCAGGGGTAACCTCGACCCGTTCGCCGGTCTTGACTCTCGGATAGTACGCAAGCGGCATGATGACTTTGACGCGCAGCAGGTCGATCTCCGCAAGCTTCAGGATGAAACCGGCACTATCACCGGGCTGGGCGAGATCCCCGACGTTCATCGCCTTGTCGGTCACGACGCCGGTAATGGGGCTTCGAATGAGCCGCAAGTCCCGCTGTGCCACCTCGTAGGCGTGTTCCAGCCCGGCGAGCTGCCTGGCTTCCCGCGCGGTCAGCACGTCCGCGCGCGCCACGGCGGCATCCTCCTCCGCATCGTCGCGATCCTGTACCGAGGCAAACTCGCTGGCCGCGAGATCGCTCTTGCGCTGCACTTTCTTTTCCGCGTGCAACAGCCGGCCCTCGGCCGCCTCCAACGCGCCCCGCATCTGCGATTTGAAGAGCGCAAGGTTCGCCGCCGCATCCTCGACGGAAGAATCGAGCCGCACCAGCGGTTCGCCTCTGCGTACGAGGCTGCCGCGCGAAACATAGATCCGATCGATCACGCCGGTCACGGGACTCCGTACGGTTACCGTCCGATAGGGCTCGATCAGGCAATCGAACGCGCCCGCGGACGCATCGGAGAGGGGCGCCGCGTGGTCTACACCCCAGGCCGGTCCGAACGCCAACCCTGCGACAAGAAACGCCATGGCGCGAAGGAGCATGCCCCCACGGGCAAGACAGCCTATCCGCCTCGCGATCGCGCGTTTGGTCGTCATTCCGAAGCCCCCGAAAACGCAAGCTGCGCCTGCATGTCCCGGTCCCGCTGC
>JAJYBQ010000214.1 GCA_021778935.1 Pseudomonadota bacterium
GATGCGTCTCACCTACCTGGTGACGCCCTTGAAGCCGATCGAAGCGATGGCCCAGGGGCAGCTCTTCGTCGCCTCCGACGTCGGCGGGCACCGCGAGGTCACCGGCGGCGGCGACGTCGGCACGCTGTTTCCGGCAGGGAATGCCGATGCGCTGGCGCAGGCGGTTCTCGCCCTCCTGGCCCGCCGCGAGCAATGGCCGGCGATGCGCGAGCGGGCGCGGCGATTCGTCGAACGCGAACGGACCTGGGAGCGCAGCGTGGCGCGCTACGTCGACGTCTTCGGCCGCGCCGGGCTGCGCACGTGAACGGTGCGGGACCGTCGGTGGAGAAGAACGGCGTGTTGCGGGTGCTCACCCTCACGACGCTGTATCCGAACGCCCGCGCCCCTCGGCATGGAATTTTCGTCGAAACACGCTTGCGCGAGTTGCAGCGGCGCATGCCGGTGCAACTGCGGGTGATTGCGCCGGTGCCGTGGTTTCCGAGTGCCTGGAAGGGCTTCGGAAAATATGCCGAATACGCGGCGGTGCCGCTCGAGGAGGAGCGCTACGCGATCCCGGTGCAGCACCCCCGCTATTGGATGGTGCCGAAAGTCGGCATGGCCTGGCAGCCGGCGGCGGTGGCGCGGGCGGCATGGCGCGCGTTGCGCGCACGTCCCGCCGCGTTCGACGTCCTCGACGCCCATTACCTCTACCCCGACGGGGTCGCCGCGATGCTGCTTGCAGCACGCCTCGGCAAGCCCTTCGTTGCTACCGCCCGCGGCAGCGACGTCAATCTGATCGCAGGCATGCCCGGTCCGCGCGAGGCGATCCTGCGCATGGCCCGCGCCGCGGCGAAGGTGATCACGGTTTCCGATGCGCTCCGACGCGCCTTGATCGCGTTGGGGGTCGAGCCGCCGCGGATCGAGACGCTGCGCAACGGCGTGGACACGGATTTTTTCGCGCCGGTGCCGCAGCAGGAGGCGCGCCGGGAATTGGGTTTTCCCGAAGGGCCGCTGGTGGTCAGCGTCGGCAATCTTGCGGAAGAAAAGGGCCACGATCTGGTGCTGGATGCCGCGGCGCGGATTCCGGGCCTGCAGACCGTGATCGTCGGAGCGGGGCCGCAGCGCAGCGCACTGGAGAGCCGGGTGCGGACGCTCGGCATCGGGGATCGGACGACATTTCTCGGCAACCTGCCGCAGGATCGCCTGCGCCAAGTGTACTCCGCTGCGGATGTCCTGGCTCTGGGGTCGCGGCGCGAAGGATGGCCGAACGTGCTGCTGGAAGCGATGGCCTGCGGAACGCCGGTCGTGGCGACCAACGTCGGGGGCGTGCCGGAGATCGTGGCCGATCCGGCGGCGGGGATCGTGGTCGCATCGCGCGATGCCCAGGAATTTGCCGCCGCACTATCTCGCATGCTGGCGCGAGCGCAGCCACGGCACCTCGTCCGGGGTGCAGCATGCGGGTTTTCCTGGGAGCCGGTGGCGCAGCGGTATTACGATCTGCTCGCATCGGCTGCGGGGTTCCCGGTCGCAGGCGGTTGAGGGAAACGACGCGTGCGCGCCATTCTCCTGCTCGTGGTCCTGGCAGCGTTTCTGCCGAAGTCGCTGATGCACCCGTGGGTGGGAACCGTGGTTTGGGCGTGGATCAGCCTCATGAATCCGCACGAATACACCTGGACGGCGAGCCGCTTTCCGGTCGCCGCAGCGGTCGGCGGCGCGACCTTGGTTGGCCTGTTTTTCAGCCGCGATCCGAAGCGTTCCCCATTCCATCCGGCTACCTGGATCCTGCTGGTTTTCGTGCTCTGGATGTGCCTCACCACGGCGACGGCGTTTTATCCGGCGGCCAGTTGGGAGATGTTGAACCGGGTTCTGAAGATCCAGTTGATGGTCTACGTCACCATCGCGTTGTTGGTCAACCGCAGGCAGCTCGACATCTTCCTCTGGGTCGTCGTGTTTTCGATCGGGTATTTCGGTGTCAAGGGCGGATTGTTCACCATTGCAACCGGCGGTTCGTATCGGGTATGGGGACCGCCCAACAGTTTCATCGAGGGCAATAACGAACTCGCGCTGGCACTGGTGATGACGATTCCGTTGATGCGCTACCTCCAGATCGGCATGCAAAAAGGCTGGCAGCGCAACGGGATGACCTTGGCGATGTTGTTGACGGCAACCGCCGCGCTGGGCAGCCAGTCACGCGGCGCGTTGCTGGCGATTTCCGCGATGGGCCTGCTGCTGTGGTTGCGCAGTCCGCGCAAGCTGGGCACCGGAATCGTGATCGGATGCTGCGCCGTCGGATTGTTTTTCTTCATGCCGGAGAGCTGGCATCAGCGGATGGATACGATCGGGACCTACCATTCGGACGAATCCGCGATGGGGCGGATCCGGATGTGGCATACCATGATCCACTTGGCGCAGGACCGGATCACGGGCGGCGGATTCGCCATTTACAACGCGGACGTGATATCGAGATACAAGAGCGCCGAGGATCGGGAAGACGGGGTGCTGGTGCGGGCCGCGCACAGCATCTATTTCGAAGTGCTGGGCGAGCATGGATTCATCGGCTTGGGGCTGTTCCTGCTGTTCTGGGTCTCGGTCTGGATCACTGCGGGGCGCCTGAGCCGGCGGGCGCGAGGCGATCCGAGAACGACATGGGCGGCCCATCTTGCATCATTGTGCCAGGTGGCCATGGTCGGGTATTGGGTCGGCGGCGCGTTCCTGAGCCTGCCCTATTTCGATTTGCCATATGACATCGTCGCCGCGCTGCTGGTCGCAAAGCGCATCGTCGACGATACGCTGCGGGAGCCGTCCCCTGCGATGGTTGCAAATGCGGCGCCGGCATGACGGCTCGATGAAGATGAGTCCCTGGAATCTTGCGTTTTCCGCGCTGTCACGCTCGAACGGGACCGCGTGCCTGAGCATCATGATCTTCCATCGCGTCTTGCCGAAGCCCGATCCGCTGTTTCCGGAGATCCCGGACGCGGTGCGCTTCGAGGAGATGATGCGCTGGGTAGCGGCGTGGTTTCGCGTGCTGCCGCTGTCCGAAGCGGTGGAGCGCCTGGAATCCGGCGCGCTGCCGGCACGGGCGCTGTCGATCACGTTCGATGACGGCTATGCCGACAATGCGGAGGTGGCCGCACCGATCCTGCACCGTCATGGCTTGCAGGCGACGTTTTTCGTCACGAGCGGCATGCTCGACGGCGGGCGCATGTGGAACGACACCGTGATCGAAGCGGTGCGCGGTTGCCCCCATGATGCGATGGACCTCGGGTCGAGCGGCCTGGGCCGGTTTGCGCTGAAGGAAGAGGGGCAGCGTCGCACCGCCATCGATGCGATTCTTGCGGCGATCAAACGATTGCCGTATGAGGCGCGTGCGGAGCGGGTCGCGCGCATCGCCGAGGCGTCCGGTGCGATGCTGCCAACCGGCCTGATGATGCGTTCGGGACAACTGCGCGACTTGATCGCGTTCGGCATGGAGATCGGGGCCCACACCGTCACCCACCCGATCCTGCGCCAACTGGACGATGAGCGCGCGCTGCGGGAGATCGCAGACGGGCGCGATGCGCTCGAGCGCATCGTCGGCGCGCCGATTTCGCTTTTCGCCTATCCCAACGGGGTGCCGGGAGTCGATTATGACGCGCGCCACGTGGCGATGGTCCGGCGCTGCGGGTTCCGGGCTGCCGTGTCCACGGCCTGGGGGGTGTCGGATCGCGGCACGGATCGGTTCCAGCTGGCCCGTTTCACACCCTGGGATCGGAGCCGATTCCGGTTCGGATTGCGCCTGGCGAAAAACTATCTGTCCAAACCCACGTTCTGAGCTTGGGTTCGCGAAATTTCTGTCCGGAAGGACTAGCGCTCCCAAGGGGCGGCACCCGCGCTTTTCGAGGCATCAGACGCGACGCACCTGACGATAATCGGCGAGGTGGGCGGCCGTGTGCGGTGCCCTGAAACCAGTTGGGGGTGTGTTATGGGTATGAACCCGAAAAATTCTGACTGCGAACACCCGGGTGTCTCGCTCGCCCGCCGGGAGTTGTTGCGGGCATCCGGCCTGTTCGGCCTGCTCGCCCTGGGGGGCTGCGGAGGCGGGGGCAGTGGCGGGACGGCCAGTGCCGCCACGGTATCCACCTCGT
>JAJYBQ010000215.1 GCA_021778935.1 Pseudomonadota bacterium
GGTCATCGAGCGGGAGGCGGATGCGGCCGCGGCGCGCATCCTCGCCGAGTTCGCGCAGGATGTGGACGATCTGCAGCCCTTCCCCCAGGGCGTGGGCGGAGTCGGCAGTCTCTGGTTGGTCCATGCCGCAGACGCCGGCCGTCATCTCGGCGATCGACCCGGCCGCGAGGCGGCAGTGACGAGTCAACGCGGCGGTGTCCGGAAACCGCGACGGACCGACGACCATGCCCATGCCATCGAGGACCCGGAGCATGGCCTCCCGGCTGATGCCGCCGTTGTCCCGGTGCGGTGCCAGCGCCTGGGTGACCGGGTGCTGGGGGGTGTCGGTGTAGAGCCGCTCGACTTCGGTCCGCCACCATTCCAGCTGGGCACCGGCGACGGCCGGGTCGGACGCGTCGTCGACGGCGTCGCGCAACTGCTGCCAATAGGCATGGAGCGCCACGATCGCGCGGCGCCGGGCGGCGGAGAGAAACAGCACGCTGTAGTGGAGGCTCGATCCGCTTGCGCCAGCCATCTGCCGGCAGTAGTCGTCTGCAGTCATGAGGTAAAATTTTATTCGACCGCCTCGGCGGCGATTCTCCTGCGAAGGTGGCGAATCGGCGGATGCGCCGGTCCGGCGGGCGGGGAGTCGGGTCGCTGCGCCCGTGGCGAAATTGGTAACCGCAACGGCTTTAGGTGCCGTCGCCTTTTGGCTTGTCAGTTCGAGTCTGACCGGGCGCACCAGTCTCCTTGTCCTGGATCGTGGCTGCGGAAGGGGGCGGGTTCCCTCGGAAACCCTTAACGGCCGCTCATAATCCTACTTTGGCACTCAAGATTGCCATGCCGGATCCGATATCGCGAGAGGGAGTTCGTGATTTCCCCCTTTTGAAAGGATCCATCATGCAGGTTACGTCCGCCGTGGCAACGCAGGTCACCGCAACCCAGAATCAATCGGCCCCCACACGTCCCCAGCAACCCAGTGGTTTCGACGGCGACGGCGACGGCAGTGCCGGGGGAGGTCATGTCTCCGGGCCGGTCGCCAATCTCAACGGCCAGGTCACCGGCCAGATCGTCAACACCAAGGCCTGACCGGGTCGACCGCGACCGAATGGATCCCCCTCTCCCGCACGCGGGAGGGGGACCGCCACCGCATCCCGCCCTCAGGAAATCGGTCTGCCGCGCAGACTCCCGGGGAGATCGAACGCCGCGGTGGCCGCCGGACTTCCGGCAGCCTGCTAAGATCCCGCCCTCGCGGGTGGATGGCGCAAGCCGCTTTTTTCGCAGGCGGAGGGAATCCGGAGCCGGAATGGGGACGGACTTCGCGCCGCGATGCGGCATGCCGGGTTCGGCTTCCCGTTGCACCCGTTCCGATCAATCGTTGATGAGCGGCGCTCCGGTTTCCGGATCCGCATTTCCAGAAACATGCAGGCAAATATCGAGTCCGTCGGCGCCCTGGAGCGCCGTGTCGATCTGAGTGTGGCCGCCGATGCGGTTGCGACAGAGGTTTCGCAGCGGCTGGCGCGGCTGGCACGCGAGACGACCATGCCGGGGTTCCGGCGCGGCAAGGTGCCGATGAAGCTCGTCGCGCAGACGCATGGCGCCCAGGTGCATGCCGAAGTGGTCAACGACAAGATCGGCGAGGCCCTGTCGGAGGTGCTGACGCAGGGCAATCTGCGCATTGCGGGCCGGGCGCACATCGAACCCCACGCGGAGCCGGATGCGGGCGGTCTGGCGTTCCGGGCCACCTTCGAGATCTATCCCGAGGTCGGTACCGTGGATGTTGCGCAGGTCGATGTCCAGCGCGCCGTCTGCCCGGTGGGCGACGACGAGGTGGAGAAGACCATCGCCGTGATGCGCCGCCAGCGCAGCCACTTCGATCCGGTCGAGCGTGCCGCTGCGGACGGAGATCTGGTGACCATCGATTTCCGCGGTGCGATCGACGGCACCCCGTTTCCGGGCGGCACGGCGGAGGACTTCCGCTTCGAGTTGGGCGCGGGCCGCATGCTGCCGGAGTTCGAAAGTGCCGTGCGCGGCATGGCAAAGGGTGAGACGCGCAACGTCACGGTGACGTTTCCCCATGATTATCTCGGCGCAGACGTGGCCGGCAAGACGGCGCAGTTCGACATCACGCTCAAGGAGGTGCGCGAGCGGGCGCTGCCGGAACTGGATGCCGAGTTTGCGCGCCAGGTGGGCATTGCCGACGGCGACCTCGACCGCATGCGTGCAGAGGTGCGTGCGAACGTCGAGCGCGAGGTGACGGCGCGCCTGCGCCGCCGCACGCGCGACAGCGTGATGGACGCCCTGGAGCGGGTTGCGCGGTTCGACCTGCCGCGCGCGCTGATCGCCGAGGAGCAGGAATCCCTGCGGAGCATGGCGCAGGCGGAGATCACGGCGCGGGGTGGCAAGGATTTTCCGGCGCTGGAGGTGTTTGCGGCGGCGGCGGAGCGGCGCGTGCGGATTTCGCTCGTGGTCGGCGAGATCATTCGTGCGCAGAAGTTGCATGCGACGCGCGACCAGGTGCGCCAGACGCTCGAAACCATCGCCGGCACCTACGAGCGCCCGGGCGAGGTGATGCAGTGGTACCTGGGCAACCGCGAGCGCATGGCCGACGTCGAAGCGGCGGTGCTGGAAGACAACGTCGTCGAATGGGTCTTGCAGCATGCCAGGGTTTCGGATCTCGCGGTATCGTTCGACGAGTTGATGGATGGTGCAAAGGGGTGATGCGATGAGCCGGTTTGCGAGCGAGGGGAGCGCGCAGTGGCAGACGCCGGTCGGCCTGAATTACGTGCCGATGGTCATCGAACAGAGCGGTCGCGGCGAGCGGGCGTACGACATCTACTCTCGCCTGTTGCGCGATCGGGTGGTGTTCCTCGTCGGTCCGGTCAACGACACGACGGCCAATGTGGTCGTGGCGCAGTTGCTGTTCCTGGAGTCGGAGAACCCCGACAAGGACATCTCGCTGTACATCAACTCTCCCGGCGGCTCGGTGTATGCCGGCATGGCGATCTACGACACCATGCAGTTCGTCAAACCCGATGTGTCCACGATCTGCGTGGGGATGGCGGCCAGCATGGGCGCCTTTCTCCTGGCGGCGGGTGCCAAGGGCAAGCGGTACGCGCTGCCGAATTCGCGCATCATGATTCACCAGCCGTCCGGCGGTTCGCAGGGGCAGGCGGCCGACATCGAAATCCAGGCGCGGGAAATCCTGTCGCTGCGGGAACGCCTGAATGTGATCCTCGCCGAGCGTACCGGGCAACCCGTCGAGCGCATTGCCAAGGACACCGACCGGGACAACTTCATGTCGGCGGATGATGCAGTAAGCTACGGCCTGGTAGACAAGATCTTCGTCAAGCGCGGAGAGTGATCCGCGGGCAGCCGGCAGGTTGCCGGGTGGTGTGTCGGCGAGGAAGAGGTTGGGGGGCGTTCCATGGCGGAAAAGAAGAATTCGGGCGAACGCGTGTTGTATTGCTCGTTCTGCGGCAAGAGCCAGCACGAGGTGAAGAAACTCATCGCCGGCCCCTCGGTGTTCATCTGCGACGAGTGCATCGACCTGTGCAATGACATCATCCACGACGAGATCGGCACCGGCGCGGAGTCGGGCGGTGCACGCGGCGATCTGCCGATCCCGAAAGAGATCTGCGCCATCCTCGACCAGTATGTGATCGGCCAGGAAAAGGCCAAGCGCATCCTCGCGGTGGCGGTCTACAACCACTACAAGCGGTTGCGGCACATGTCGTCGAAGGACGACGTCGAACTGGCCAAGAGCAACATCCTGCTCATCGGCCCGACCGGGTCGGGAAAGACCCTGCTTGCGCAGACGCTCGCGCGGCTGCTCAATGTGCCGTTCGTCATCGCCGATGCCACCACGCTCACCGAAGCGGGGTATGTCGGCGAAGACGTCGAGAACATCATTCAGAAGCTGCTGCAGAACTGCAACTACGATATCGAAAAGGCGCAGCGGGGCATCGTCTATATCGACGAGATCGACAAGATCTCGCGCAAGTCGGACAACCCGTCGATCACCCGCGACGTTTCCGGCGAGGGCGTGCAGCAGGCGCTGCTCAAGCTGATCGAAGGGACGATCGCCAGC
>JAJYBQ010000216.1 GCA_021778935.1 Pseudomonadota bacterium
GCCCGCGCGCTCCCCGTTCACCACCCTCACCCCGGCCCTCTCCCGCGTGCGGGAGAGGGGGAAGGGATACCGGCCGTTCGTCGCGTGCGGGAGAGGGGGAAGGGATACCGGCCGTTCGTCGCGTGCCGGAGAGGGGGGCTGCCTTGCCGGGGCGCCGGTTCATGGCCTGCCAAACGTTCCGCGCTGGAAATCCGCCACCGCCTCCTCGATCTCCGCCCGGGTATTCATCACGAACGGCCCGTATTGCACGATCGACTCGCCGATCGGCCTGCCCGACAGGAACAACAAACGCGCGCCTGCCAGCCCCGCCCGGACGGCCACGCGATCGCCCGGCCCGAGCAGGCCCGCAGCCCGCTGCGGCAGCGCCGCGCCGGCCCCCGGACCGACGACCACATCCCCTTCGTAGCAATAGACGAATGCGTTGTCGCCCTCGGGGACCGGCGCCTCGAATCGCGCCCCGGCCGGAAGTTGCAGGTCCCAGTAGCAATGCGCCGCGCTGCCACCGATGCCGCCGGACTCCGCATCGCCGTCGACCACCGGCCCCGTCGCCGACCCGCCGGCCTGGACCAGCGTCCCCCGGATCACGCGCGCCACGCCACCGCCATCGAGCGGCACCTGCGGAATTTCCGCCGCCGGGATATCCCGATAGGCCGCCGGAGACATCTTCGAACGCGCCGGAAGATTGACCCACAACTGAAAGCCGCGCATCCGCCCGTGCGTCTGCTGCGGCATTTCGGAATGGACGATCCCCCGCGCCGCCTTCATCCACTGCACGTCGCCCGGGCCCAGGTCGCCGCGGTTGCCGATGCTGTCCTCGTGCCGCATGCGGCCGTCGATCATGTAGGTGACCGCCTCGAATCCGCGATGCGGATGAGGCGGAAAGCCCGGCAGGTAGTCCTGCGGATCGTCGGAGTGGAACTCGTCGAGCATCAGGAACGGGTCGTGGCGCAGCATCTGCGTCGCGCCGAGACTGCGGCGCAGATGCACGCCCGCACCGTCGGACGTGGCATGGGAGGGAATGGTCCGTTGCAGGGCGCGGATCGTCATGATTGCATCTCCATTCAATTTCGTTTCCATCGGTAACAATAGGACCAAACCGCGGGCCGATCCAAGCGCAAATTTTTCGTCGATGTAATTCGATATTCCTGAACTATTGCGGCAGACATCGAGCGTGCACGCGCGCCGCGCGTGCCAGGCGCCGCGCAGCGCGCGTCCCGCCGATTCCCGGCCGATTTCCGGCCGATACCTGCCCACAGGGAGTAGAAATCTTCCCCGGGCGATGCCCGACCGGCCTGTAATATCCCCCCGCCATGTGGATCGTCGAACTCGCCCTGCGCCGCCGCTACACCTTCATCGTGATGGCGCTGCTCATCCTGCTCGCCACCCCGCTCGCGCTCATGAAGATGGCGACGGACATCCTGCCCGAGATCGACATCCCGGTCGTCAGCATCATCTGGAACTATGGCGGAATGGCAGCCCCCGACGTCGCCGATCGCATCACCTCGGTGAGCGAACGCGCCCTGACCACCACGGTCAACGACATCGAGCACATCGAATCGCAATCGTTGTATGGCACCTCGGTCATCAAGGTATTTTTCCAGCCGCACGCCAACATCGGCACCGCGATCGCGCAGATCGTCTCGATCACCCAGGCGCAACTGCGCCAGCTCCCGCCCGGCATCCTTCCGCCTCTGGTGATCGAATACTCCGCATCGAGTATCCCGGTGATCCAGCTCGCGATCGCCGATCCGAACGAATCCGAATCGCAGCTCTTCGACACGGGCATGAACTTTCTTCGCCCGCAGTTGATCACCATCCCCGGTGCGGCGGTCCCCTGGCCCTACGGCGGCGAGACCCGGGTGATCTCGGTGGACCTCGACACCCGCGCCCTGCTCGCCAAGGGTCTCACGCCGACGGACATCATCAACGCCGTCAATGCCCAGAACCTGATCCTGCCCTCGGGAACGGCAAAGATCGGCGCCACCGAATATGCCATCGATGTCCAGGGTTCGCCCGACACCATCGCCGCCCTCAACGCCCTGCCGGTGCGCTCCGTCGGCGGTGCGACGATTTACCTGCGCGAGGTCGCGCACGTGCGCGACGGCTTCACCCCGCAAACCAACGTCGTACGCCTCGACGGCCGGCGCGGCGTGATGCTGTCGGTGATCAAAAACGGCGGCGCCTCGACCCTGCAGGTCGTGCGCGACCTGCGGGCGCACCTGCCGGCCATCCTCCGGACCCTGCCCCGCACCCTCAAGCTCACGCCGCTCTTCGACCAATCGGTCTTCGTCAAGGCGGCAATCTCGGGAGTCGCCCGCGAGGCGGTGATCGCCGCCTGTCTCACCGCGGCGTTGATCCTGCTCTTCCTCGGCAACTGGCGCAGCACGACGATCGTGGCGATCTCGATCCCCTTGTCGATCCTCTCCTCGATCCTCGCACTCTGGGCAATGGGCCAGACGATCAACATCATGACCCTCGGCGGACTCGCGCTGGCGGTGGGCATCCTGGTCGACGACGCCACGGTGACGATCGAGAATATCGAGCGCCACCTGCACCTCGGCAAGGATCTGCATACGGCGATCCTGACCGGCGCAGGCGAGATTGCCCTGCCCGCCCTGGTGTCGACCCTGAGCATTTGCGTCGTCTTCGTACCGATGTTCTTTCTCACCGGGGTAGCGCACTATCTCTTCGTGCCGCTCGCCGAAGCGGTGGTCTTCGCGATGCTCGCGTCCTACGTCCTGTCGCGCACCCTCGTGCCGACCCTGGCTTTGATGCTCATGCAGCACAGACACGATCCGGCCGGAACGAGTCGCCTGCGACGGCTGTACCGGCGCTTCGACGCGGCCTTCGAGCGCCTGCGCAATGGCTACGTCCTGCTGCTGAGCACCCTGCTCACGCGGCGTGGGCGATTCATCACCATCTTCCTGGCGTTTTGCGTGCTCTCCTGCGGCCTCTACCCGTTGCTCGGCCGCGACTTCTTCCCCAGCGTCGACGCCGGACTGATCCGCCTGCACATGCGTGCGCCCACCGGAACGCGGATCGAGGAAACCGCGCGCCTCTCCGCCGAAGTGGACGATGCGATCCGCCGCCTCGTGCCGCCGCGGGAGATCGGAACCATCCTGGACAACATCGGTGTTCCCTATAGCGGCATCAATCTCTCCTACAGCAACTCCGGCACGTTCGGCACCCTGGACAGCGAGATCCAGATTGCGCTGCGCCCGGGACACCAACCCACACGCGTCATCGTCGACCGACTGCGGACCGCGCTGCCGCGGCAGTTCCCGGGGATCGAATTCTTCTTCCAGCCGGCCGACGTCGTCACCCAGATCCTGAATTTCGGCCTGCCATCGGCGATCGACGTGCAGTTCGCCGGAAACAACCTGCAGCGCAACTTTGCGCTCGCGGCCGAACTGCTCAAGAAGGTGCGCGCCATTCCCGGCGCGGTCGACGTGCACATCCAGCAGCGGCTCGATGAACCGACGATCGGAATGCGGCTCGACCGCACCCGCGCGCAACAGGCGGGCGCCAGCGCCAACGACATCGCGCAAAACGTGCTCCTGTCGCTCGCCGGCAGCACCCAGACGCAGCCCGCCTTCTGGCTCAATCCGAAGAACGGCATCGTCTATAACCTGGTGGTCCAGACACCGCAGTATCAGGTCGATTCGATCGACGCGATGCTGCGCACGCCGGTGAACGCGCGCCTGCGCAACCAGTTGCTCGGCAATCTCGTCGAGGTCGTCCCGGAACGCCGGTTCGCCGAGGTCTCGCACTACAACATCGCGCCGGTGGTCGACGTCGAAGTGAGCGTCGAGGGCCGCGATCTGGGATCGGTCACGGCGGATGTCCAGCGGGCCGTTGCCGCGGTGCGACCGCAGTTGCCACGGGGCTCGCGGATCGTCATCCGCGGTCAAGTGCAGACCATGCACTCTTCGTTCGTCGGGCTGGGCATCGGCCTGGGAATGGCCATCGTGCTGGTCTACCTGCTCATCGTCGTCAACTTCCAGTCGTGGATCGATCCCTTCGTCATCATCACCGCCCTGCCCGCTGCGCTGGCGGGCATCGCCTG
>JAJYBQ010000217.1 GCA_021778935.1 Pseudomonadota bacterium
GCGGCAACCGTGGGGGATGTCGGATCGATGACCTCGACCGCGCAGACCACCCAGACCTCGGCCGATGCACTGCTGCAGAGCGCCTCGGCAGCGCAGGCGACGGTGTCGGGGGTCAACCTGAACGAAGAAGCGGCAAACCTGCTTCAGTACCAGCAGCAGTATCAGGCCGCCGCGACGATCATCCAGACGGCGAACACCATTTTCAACACGGTCCTGCAAGTAGCCGCTTCGGCGTAATGGGGAACCCACCATGATCCGCGTCGCCACCTCCACGCTGTATCAGAGCAGCACCCAAAGCATCATGGCCGATCAGGCGGCGGTGATGAACACCACCGCCCAACTCTCGAGCGGAAAGCAGATCAATTCGCCGGCGGACAATCCGGTCGGCGCCGCGATCGCCTCATCGCTGCAAAGCGACATTTCCCAGCTCGGGCAGTACCAGAGCAATCAGAGCCAGGCCAGCAGCCTCCTGAACATGGGGTCCTCGGCGTTGACGCAGATGCTCAACGTCCTGCAGAGCATTCGCACGACGATGGTGCAGGCGGGAAATAGTACGAACACGCCGTCGCAATATACGGCGATGGCGGCGCAGATGCAGCAGAACCTCGGTCAATTGGTGGCGCTCGCCAATTCCGGGGACGGCCAGGGCGGATACCTGTTCGGCGGTTCGGTCAACGATACGCCGCCGTTTTCCCAGAGCGGCAACTCCGTGTCATACAACGGCGACAGCATCACCCAGCAATTGCAGGTTTCCGCTGCCAACACCGTCCAGAGCAAATACTCCGGGCAAAGCGCGTTCATGAATATTCCGACCGGGAGCGGTGGCACCCAATCGCTGTTCCAGATGGTCGGTAACGCCATCAATGTCCTGCAATCGTCCAATCCGGTGGGGCAGTCGGGATCGGTGCTGACCCAGGTCGACCAGGCGATCACCGTGCTGGGAACGACCCAGGCGTCAATGGGCGCGGGGATGCAGGCGGTAACCGCCTACGGCAATGTTACCTCTTCCCAGACCCTGCAGGATCAAACCCAGTCCGGCAATATCGTCGACACCAACTATGCGCAGGCGGCGTCCCAGCTTTCGCAGCAGCAGACGCAGTTTCAGGCGGCGCTGCAGAGCTATTCGGCGATTTCCAAGCTTTCCCTCTTCAACTACATTTGACCCGACATGACCTCGGGTCCGCCGACGCCCCGGACCCCTGGGTGGGCCGCCTCCGGATCCGGTATTCTTATGGCGGTTTCGCGGGAACGTACCGCTCCGATAGATGGGACTTTGGCGCAGCGGATTCCATCATGACGTTTGATGCACGGTTGGAATCGGCAGCGATCCTGTTCGACCAAACCACCGGCGGCGCGGCGCCCGTGCCGCCCGCTCCCGCGCCCAGCGCGGAAGACCTCGCAACGCCCCGGCCGACTCGGTCTTCGACGCCGCCTTCCGGGCTGTTCGACGAACTACCGGATGCGATCCTGCGCTTCGACCGGGCGCTCGCGATGGTCTATGTCAATGCGGCGGCGGTCCAGTCCTTCGGCGTGGGTCGGGCGGAACTCGTCGGGCGTCGGCTGATCGATGTCGAGCCGATGCAGGAATTTGCCCCTCTGTGGGAGGGAAAACTCGCCGCGGCTTTCGATACCCTCGAAGGCCGGACATTCAAGTTCATCTACCCCTATCCGACCGGCGCAAAGAATTTCGAGGTGCGCCTTTACGTCGAGCCCGACGGGCATGGCGAGGCGGGACATGTCACGGCGTTCGCGCGTGACATCACGGTTCCGCGTAGCGCCATGCGCGCCAACCGGGCGGCGGATTCCCTGGTTTCCACCCTGATGTCGAGCGCACGAATCGGGATGGCCGTGCTCGATCGCAATCTGCGCTACGTCCGCTGCAACGCGTACCTGACACAGTTGCTCGGCGTGGAGCAGCGGGACCTGCTCGGGCGTCGCCTGGACGAGGCCTTCGATCTGAGCGGACAGCCGGACGTCATGCGTTCCTTGATTCGCATGCGCGACAACGAACTGCGCACTTCGCATCAGGTGGAATACCAGTTCTGCGGGGGCGATCTTTCCTGGGTGCGGGAGCGGCGGACGCCGCTGCTCAACGCCCGGGGTGAATTCAACGGCGTGTTCCTGACGGTCGAGCGGCTGGATCGCGAGCGATTCGCGGAAACGTCGCTTGCGGCGCTGCGCCAGGCGCTGGAGCGGGCGGGCGAGATGGTGCTGGAAATCCGGCGCGATGGGTCGATCGTCGATGCCAACGAAACGGCGTTGTCCTGGTTGGGATATTCGCGCGACCAGATCACCGGCATGGGGCTCGATGCGATCGACGCCAGTCTGGGCTCGGCGCGGTTTGCCGAAGTGCTGGAGCGCTTGCATGCCCGCGGCTCCTATCACGGCGAAACCCAATACCGGACGCGCGCGGGAACGGAATTCGCCGTCGATGTCGTGCTGCAGCGTGTCGAGCACGGCGAGCGGGAGTTCATTTTCCTGCTGGTTCGGGACATCTCCGATCGCAAGCGCTTCGAATCGGCGCTGGCGGAAAACAACAACCGCCTATCGAGCATCTTCAACGAGAGTCCGGTGGGGTTTCTGCTCCTGGACGAGGAATTTCGCGTCACCAGCGCCAACCGGAGCGCGTGCGCATTGCTGGGCCGCAGCGAGGCGGAACTGTTCGGCCAGGATCCGTCCCGGCTGTTCCATGCCGATGACGCCGAGGCGAGTTTGCGCGCGCGCGCCGCGGTGACGCGGGATGCGGGTCAGGGCACATCGGTCACCGAGCCGGCGCGCCGACTGACGGATCCGGCGGGCGAGACGCGCTGGGTGAACCTCGTCTGGCGGTCGGTGGGCGGCGCGCAGGGAACCCGGGAGATCCTGCTGGTTCTGGAAAACTTCACGGATCGCAAGCACTATGAGGAGCGCCTTCAGCGCCTGCTCGCGGAAAGCCGGTTGATCTTCGACACCGCGCTGGTCGGGTTGCTGTTCGTCCGGGACGGCAACATCCTGCGCGCGAACGCGGCGATGGAGGAACTGCTGGGCTGCGAGCCGGGAATGCTGGTAGGGCAGATCCAGCTTTTTGCGCACCCGACCGACCGTCTGCTGCTCGCCGCGCTGAGCGAACGGATCCCCGAGATCCGCGATCGAGGAACCTGCGAGTTCGAACTGTACATGTGCCGACGCAACGGTGATCCGATCTGGGTTGCCGTCCAGGGACGCGCCGTCAACCCCGAGCGGCCCGACCTGGGGTACATCTTCGCGTTCGTCGACATCGATCGGCGCAAGCGCTCCGAGCGCGAGCTGCGCAATGCGCTCCATGAACTGCAGCTGATCTTCGACAACGCGCTGGTAGCGATCATCTATGTCGCGGACGATCTCATCGTCAAAGCCAATGCAGCCGGAGAACGTCTGTTCGGCTTCCCGTCGGCGGATCTCGGCGAAGTGCAGTTTGGGTCGCTCTTCGTCGACCCGGTGGCGTGGGCGGGGGTACTTGCTCAGGTTTCCGCGGCGCGACCTGCGGACGGCCATGGCGGGCGCGCGAGCTTCGAACTGCCCATGCGGCGTGCGGATGGCAGTGTCTTTTGGTGCGCCGGCAACGCCGGTCCGATCGAATCCGGGGCGCCGGAGCGCGGCATGATCGTTGCGCTCACCGATGTCGATGCGCGGCACCGGTCGGAGGAGGAAGTGCGCCGCGTGCGCAATCATCTCGACCTGGTGATCGAGAGCCTGCCCGTGCTCGTTTCCGTGCGCGATGCCGCCACCGGCCGCTTCGTCAGCATGAATCGCGCGGGCGAGGCCCTCACCGGCCTGTCCCGGCAGCAGGTGCTCGGCCGCTCGTGGCATGAAATCTACGGCCGGCAGTTCGCCGATCTGTACGCGGAACTGGACCGGCGGGCGGTGGCGGAGGGGTGCAGGATCGATCGCCCCCGGGATGTGATGTTGCGGGCGGATGGCCGAGCGCTGACGGTGAATCAGCGCGTGGTTCCGATCTTTGACGATCGGGCCGATATCCAGATGGAAGCAGGCAGGGAGGGCCGTGAGTATGCGACGGCAAAATAT
>JAJYBQ010000218.1 GCA_021778935.1 Pseudomonadota bacterium
CGATCTGCCCGATGTCGGCGCGCCCCGCCGGGGGCAGCGATGCTGCGGCCGCCGGCCAGCGCGGCGCGTCGACGAGCACGCTGGTCGCGGTGAGGCGCCCGCGCGCGAGCAGATCGGCGATACCCTCCGTCGCGCCGGTGTCGATGGCGTAGTCGTCGGCGCAGGCGATCCATCGGCGGGGTTGGCGTTGTGCAGACATTCGTCGTCGGGCATCGGATCCGGCGGATGTCCGGTCCGCGCGCTCGCAGCGATATCGGGCGCCGCGGGTCTTTTCGCGGCGGCGGGTATGGACCGGACCTCCGCCCCGGGGGATCACCGGGATGGGGGCATTTTCATTTCGATCGGGCGGTGTCCGAGGGTCCGCGCCACGATGTAGCGCGGCCGCTGCTTCACCTCCTCGTACACCCGTCCCAGATATTCGCCGAGGATGCCAATGAATAGCAGTTGCACGCCGCTGAAGAACATCATGCCGGCGACGATCGTCGCCCAGCCGGCGACGGTATGGCCGTCGAAAAAATGCGCGACCACCACCCACACGCCGTAGGCAAACGCCAGCAACGCAAGTACCGAACCCACTCCACTGGCGATGCGCAGCGGCAGGTTGGAGAAGGCGGTGATCCCCGAGGCAGCGAGCGAGAACAGCGTCTTGGCGCCGAAGTGGCTGCGTCCTGCGGTGCGCGGCGGCGCAGAAAACTCGATTGCCTCCGACCGGTATCCGACCCAGGCATAGAGGCCCTTCATGAAGCGTGTACGTTCCGGCAGCGAGCAGATCGCATCGACGACACATCGGTCCATCAGCCGGAAGTCTCCCGCATGCGGCGGGATGTCGATCGCCGAGCCGACGCGCAGCAGCGAATAGAACAGCCGCGCGCCGACCCGCTTGAATGGTGGCTCGTCCTTGCGGTCGGCCCGCACCGCGTACACCATGTCCATCCCCGCGCGCCAGCGCGCCAACATTTTGGGAATCATTTCGACCGGATGCTGCAGATCGGCATCCATCGTGATCACCACGTCGCCGCGCGCATGGTCCAGGCCTGCGCCGAGTGCGGCTTCCTTGCCGAAATTGCGCGACAAGGCAAGGCAGGTTACGCCGGGGATACTCAGCCATGGGTCGATCGCGGTCAGCGTCCGGTCCCGGCTACCGTCGTCGACGATGACGATTTCCCACCGTTGGGCAAGCGACCCCAGCAGTTCGATCAGCGGTGGCAGGAGACGGGGAAGGTTCTGCGCCTCGTTGTGTGCGGGAATGACGCAGGAAACCGAAGGGTTGGCCGCACTGCGGTCCTGCGCGGGTACGGCAATGGCGGGTGGGGACGTGGGGGCATTCATATCGGCCGTACTGTACTTCACTGTGCCTTGGTTCCCGGACTTCCCGCGGCCGGCTGCTGTTGACGGAGCAATCGCAGCAAGGGATTGATCTGGTCGAGCAGGCGGGGCAGATGCGGCACCACTTCCGCGGCGCGCCCGGATGCGATCAGGGCGAGCGCGAGGTGGATGTCCATCGAGCCGGCTTCCGGACGCGGCGCCATGGCTCCGTGGTCGTCGGCCGAACCGACCAGGATGCGGCGCGATTGCATGCTCTGGGCGGTCTGGGCCCGCCGCTGCGCGACGCCGCGCAGGTCGCCGGCGCTGCGCTGCAGCTCTTCCGAAAGGGTCGCCACGCCGATATAGGTCCAGACTTCGACGCCGGGGCCCGCTGCATCGACGTTCTCCAGCACCTTGCGCAGCCGCGCCGCGAATTGCAGCATGTCCACCGTGCCGTTGCTTTGCGTGGCCACGCAGAATTCCGCCTCGTCCGAATGGGTCGCCAGATCTTCGAGCCGGATCGATCCGCTCAGGGCACGGCCGACCAGTCGGATCCGCTGCGCCATTTCGCCTTCCCAGCGTTGTCCCTCCTGGCCTTCCGCAGACTTCAGTTCGACGCGGATGCAGATCAGGGCCACGTCACCAAGGCAGCGGCGCGCGTAGGAGAGGAGTTTTTCGACCTGCTTGTCGAACGGAGCGGGGTGCAGCAACCGGGTTTCCAGGTCGACCGTATGTGCGGATTCGAGTTGCGCGCGGGTCTCGATCAGCGCTTCCCGGGTGGCCGCAAGTTCGGCGAGCACGCGCAGCCGCACGACCAGGTCGAGTCCGGTTTCCGCTCCCGGGTCCGCCGGAACATCGATCGCCGTGGCATCGAGTATGGACGCCTGGTCCCTCCTGCCGTCGTCGGACTCCGGAGCAAGCAGGGCGACCGCCGGCATGTCGCGGATCCGTTCCACTTTGGAGGCCCGCATGTGCTGGATCAGTTCCGCGCCGCGCGGGGTCGTAAAGTCGGCCACCACGACCCGGATCGCCGGGTCGAGCAGCACCGCCTGCCACGCCGCGCCGGCGGTCGGCGCCTCCCGGACGTCGAAATACCGCCGGACCGGTTCCGCCGCCGCGCTGTGCGAGACCCGGCCACCGTCGGCCAGCAGGATCCGCGGCCGCGCGGCGGGGGCATCTTTCGGGGTTGCAGCGGGTTGGGTCACCTTGAGATCGCCTCGTGGTCGCTGGGGCCGACGCCGGTGGAGGGCACTCCGCCGCCGGATTCCGGGATTGTAGTGGGCCATCGGCGCATGTGCCGATCGCATGGATGCCGTAGCCCGGATCGCCCCTTCGTGCGCATCGCCGGTTTGGCTTGTGTGGCGGGTTCGTATAATCGGGCGCGATTCGTGAACGAATTTTGAACCTGGATAGATCCCCATGAAAGTGCTGGTCTGTGTCAAGCGGGTCGTCGACTACAACGTCAAGGTACGGGTGAAACCGGATCAGCGCGGGGTCGACATCGCCAATGTGAAGATGTCCATGAACCCGTTCGACGAGATTGCCGTCGAGGAGGCGGTCCGCCTGAAGGAGGCCGGAATCGCCACGGAGGTGGTGGCGGTGTCCTGCGGTACGGCGCAGTGCCAGGAAACCTTGCGCACCGCGTTGGCGATCGGCGCCGACCGGGCGATCCTGGTGCAGACCGACGCCGAACTGCAGCCCCTCGGGGTGGCCAAACTGCTCGCCGCCGTCGTCGGCCGCGAGCAGCCCCGGATCACGATGCTGGGGAAACAGGCGATCGATGACGATGCGAACCAGACCGGCCAGATGCTGGCGGCGCTGTGCGGCATGCCGCAGGCCACGTTTGCGTCGAAACTGACGGTTGCCGACGGCTGGGCGGAGGTGGTGCGCGAGGTCGACGGCGGCCTGGAGACGGTGGCGGTGCGCTTGCCGGCGGTGGTGACCTCGGATCTGCGGCTCAACGAGCCGCGGTATGTGACCCTTCCCAACATCATGAAGGCGAAGAAAAAGCCGCTCGAAACGTGGACGGTGGAATCGCTCGGCGTGGACGCGGCGCCGCGCTGCCGGACCGTGCAGGTTGCCGAGCCGCCGGCACGCAAGGCCGGGACGATCGTCCCGGACGTGGCGACGCTGGTTGCGAAATTGCGCGACGAAGCGAAGGTGATCTCGTGAGCGCGCCGGCAGGGAAGGCACTGGTCCTGGCGGAGCACGACAATGCCGTGCTCTCGGCGGCGACCCGCAATGTCGTCACCGCGGCGTTGCAGGCGGCGGGCGCGGTCGACGTACTGGTGGTCGGCTCCGGCTGCGCGGCGGTCGCCCACGAGGCGGCGGGCATCGCCGGCGTCAGCCGGGTTCTGCTCGCCGATGCGCCCCATTTCGAGGCCGGTCTGGCGGAAAACGTGGCGCCGCAGGTGGAGGGGCTGGCGCGGGGGTACACCCACGTGCTCGCGGCGGCAAGCAGTTTCGGGAAGAATGTGCTGCCGCGGGTCGCGGCCCGGCTCGACTGTGCGCAGATCTCCGATGCGATCGCGGTGTTGGGGCCGGATACCTATTTGCGGCCGATCTACGCGGGCAACGCGATTGCGACCGTGCGCTGTTCCGACCCCATCCTTTGCGTCACGGTGCGTCCGACGTCGTTCGGTGCCGCCGCCGACGGCGGCGCCGCGAGCGTCGAGGCGGTTGCGGCCGTCCCCGATGCGGGGCTGTCGCGTTTCGTGAAGCGG
>JAJYBQ010000219.1 GCA_021778935.1 Pseudomonadota bacterium
TGCCCTTCGACCTCGACATCTGCCAGTTCCTCGTTCAGGCGCTTCATGCCGTCCTGCATCTTCTGCGCCTGCTGCATCAGGCCGCCCAACTGATTCTTGATCATATGGATTCCATCGCAAAGTCCCCCCCTCCCGCGTGCGGGAGAAGGCGGGGGTGAGGGCGTGCGCCAAAAGCCCGCGCGGAAAACCCGGACGCCGTCACCCCGAACCCGGCCGGATCGACGACGGGTCCACCGTCGCGCCGAACCGTTCCCGCAATTCTCGCACGACCGGATCGCGCTCGATCGACGCCCGCGCTTCCTGCAGCGCCGCGGCGCGGGCCTGATCGCTACGCGCCTGCGCAGTGGATCCGTTGGTCGCGCCGGTCTCGGCGGTCACGCGTGCCACACGGCCCAGATGATCGGATAGCGCCTTGCGCACCCGCTCGACGTTGCCCCCGTCGGCCAACGCCTTGACCGGCACGCGCAGACGGAAATGATCCCCCTCGCGGGAAATCAGTTCGCTGCGCAAGGCCATTTCCCGCGCCAGGCCGCTCAACGGGAGCGAGGCGGCGAGTTCGGGCCAGGCGCAATCGCCCCCGGCGGATTTCCTTTCTGCACCCTCACCCCCGCCCTCTCCCGCCGCCGCGGGAGAGGGGGCATGTCCGCCTTCCCCCCGACGCACACCCGCCGCGGGAGAGGGGGCATGTCCGCCTTCCTCCCGACGCACACCCGCCGCAGTACGCAGCGGCCCCGGCGTCCGCAGCGCGGCCTCTTTTGCCGCCGCGGCCGACGGCACCTCGGGCACGAACACCATCATGCGAAGCAAGGTCATCGTGAATCCGGCGTACTCATCCGGCGCCATGCCCAGATCGTTGCGGCCGTGCAGCGCGATCTGGTAGTAGAGCTGTACCTGTTCCGTGGCCATCTTCCCGGCGAGGCGGGCCAACTCCGCGGCATCCGGCTCGTCTTCCGCTGCCGACCCGACGGCCTGGGTCAGCGCGACCCGATGCAAAAACGCCGCCAGGTCGCGCAGCGCCTGCGAAAACGACAGCCCCCGCTCCCCCATCTCGTCAGCGAGGTGCAGAGCCCGCTCGGTCTGACCGTCGGCGACCGCATCGAGCAACTGCACCAGGATCGAGGAATCGATCGCGCCCAGCATCTGGCGCACGGTGTCGATGGTCGGCACCCCGCCGGCATAGGCGATCGCCTGATCGAGCAGCGACAGCGCATCGCGCATGCTGCCGCGCGCCGCATGGGCCAGCGCGCGCAGCGGCGCCGGGTCGGTTGCACCCAGGCCTTCGTTGCCGAGCACATGCTGCAGGCGCTCGACGATCGCCGCCGGCGGCACCTGCTTCAGGCTGAACTGCAGACAGCGGCTCAACACGGTGACGGGGATTTTTTGCGGATCGGTGGTCGCCAGGATGAACTTGACGTACTCCGGCGGTTCCTCCAGCGTCTTCAACATCGCGTTGAAGGCGTGGTTGGTCAGCATGTGGACTTCGTCGATCGTGTAGATCTTGTAGCGCGCATTGGTCGGCGCGTACGCGGCGCGTTCGAGCAACTGCGTCATTTCCTCGACGCCGCGGTTGCTGGCCGCGTCCATCTCGATGTAGTCGACGAAGCGGCCGGCATCGATCGCCGTGCAGGCCGGGCACACGTTGCACGGCGCCGCGGTCACCCCGCCCTGCCCGTCGGGACCGACGCAATTCAGCGCCTTGGCGAGAATCCGCGCGATCGTCGTCTTGCCGACGCCGCGCGTGCCGGTGAACAGGTAGGCGTGGTGCAGGCGCCCCGTCTCCAGCGCGTGGGTGAGCGCGCGCACGACGTGATCCTGCCCGACGAGGGCGGAAAACTCGCGCGGCCGCCACTTGCGAGCGAGCGCCTGATACGACATGAGACGGAGATCCCTCCCGCGAAAATCGAAGGCGAGCCTGATCCTCGGCACTCGCGGAAATCTGCTATGGCTGCTTCGTTCCCGACCTGACCAGATTCACAGCACCGCGATGCGAGGGGGCCCGCCGACGACAATCTTACCAGCCCGCGCGCCGCCGGTCCCGCCGGGTCGTCCGCGGGGGTCGAATGCGGAATCCGGCCGCTACAATTCCCGCCCATGCCGATCAAATCCCGCATCCGCACCGTCCCCCACTATCCCAAGCCCGGCGTGATGTTCCGCGACATCACCACCCTGCTCAAAGACCCGGTGGGCTTCCGGGCGACGATCCACGAACTCGCCCACCGCTATGCGGCCATGAAGATCGACAAGGTGGCGGGGATCGAGTCGCGCGGCTTCATCATCGGCGCCGCGCTGGCCTACCAGCTCGGCACCGGCTTCGTGCCGATCCGCAAGAAGGGCAAGCTCCCCGCGGCGACGGTGGGACACGACTACGAACTGGAATACGGCACCGACCGCATCGAGATCCACGTCGACGCCATCGCCCACGGCGAACGCATCCTGCTCGTCGACGACCTCATCGCCACCGGCGGCACGGCGCTGGCCGCGACCCGGCTGATCGAAGACCTCGGCGGCCGGGTCGTCGAATGCGGCTTCGTCATCGACCTGCCCGACCTCGGCGGCACCGCGCGGCTGGCAAAAGCCGGCCACAAGGCCTTTGCCCTGTGCGCGTTCGAAGGCCATTGAGCGGAGGCCGTCGATCATGGAAAGCCGCTGGCATGACGCCGACCGCCCCGACCTCGAAGACGATCTCGCGCTGCGCGTATACACCTCGCGCCTGCTGGGCGCCGACAAGACGCTGGTACTGCACGGCGGCGGCAACACGTCCGTCAAGCGCATGGAAACCAACCTGCTCGGCGAAGCGGAAGAAATCCTCTACGTCAAGGGCAGCGGGTGGGATCTCGAAACGATCGCGGCCGCAGGGTTTTCGCCGGTACGCCAGGCACCCCTGCGGCGCCTGGCGAAACTGCCCGCGCTGTCGGACCCGGAGATGGTCAACGAGCTTGCCACCCGGATGACGCGCGCGACCGCGCCCGCCCCGTCGGTCGAGGCGATCCTGCATGCGATCCTGCCCTATCCGTTCGTCGACCACACCCACGCCGACGCGTTCATTGCCATCAGCAACACCGCCGACGGCGAGGCGCGGATCCGCGACTGCTACGGCGACCGGGTGGTCGTGGTGCCCTACGTCATGCCGGGTTTCGATCTGGCGCGCCTGGCGGCGCAGCGCTTCGAGGCCGAAGCCGGACCGCAGACCATCGGCATGGCGCTGTGCAACCACGGCCTCTTTTCGTTCGGCGGCAGCGCGCGCGAATCCTACGAGCGGATGATCGACCTCGTCGACCGCGCCGAGCACTACCTCGACCGGCATCGCGCCTGGAACACCGCGGCCGACGACCGGCCCGCGGCGGCGCCGCATGTCGCCGCGCGCTCCGGCGCCATCCCCGACGCGCAGCCGACGACCGCAGGATCCGCCGCCCCGGGCGGGGCCGGACCCGCCCTGGCACAGGCGACGCTGCGGCAAGCCATCTCGCAGGCCGCCGGCTTTCCGGTGCTATTGATGCGCGGCCGGGACGAGTCCCCGCACGCGCGCGCGCAGGCCTTCGCGCGCCGGCCCGATGTGGCGGAGATCGCCGGCCAAGGCCCGGCCACGCCCGATCACGTCATCCGCACCAAGCGCCTGCCGCTGATCGGCCGCGACGTGGCGGGCTACGCCGCGGCCTACCGCGCCTATTTCGCGCGCCACGAACCGCAGGCGCGGGAGCGCAAGACGATGCTCGACCCGGCGCCGCGGGTGGTGCTCGACCCGGAACTCGGCCTGCTCGCGGCCGGACGCTCCGCCAAAGACGCGGCGATCGTCGCCGAAATCTACGAGCACACCATCGACATCATCCTGCGGGCCACCGCCCTGGGCGGGTACCGTGCGCTGCCCGAGCGCGATCTCTTCGACGTCGAGTACTGGGACCTGGAGCAGGCCAAGCTGCGCAAGGCCGGCAAGCCCGCCGCCTTCGCCGGCGAGATCGCGGTCGTGACCGGCGCCGCCTCGGGCATCGGCGCGGCCTGCGTCGCGGCGCTGCTGGCG
>JAJYBQ010000220.1 GCA_021778935.1 Pseudomonadota bacterium
ACGCATCAGGCGCTTGCGCGGTGGAGGTCGTCGTCGAACCCGGGAGTCGCGTGCTGCAGGCGCGCAACGTGATCCTGGCGACGGGCTCCTCGCCGCGTCCGCTGCCCGGCATCGCCTTCGACGAGCAGCGCATCCTGTCCAATCGGGGTGCCTTGGCGCTCGACGCGGTGCCGCAGCGCCTGGGTATCATCGGCGCGGGGGTCATCGGCCTCGAACTGGGGTCGGTCTGGCGGCGCCTGGGCGCACAGGTCACGGTGTTGGAAGCGCTGCCGCAATTCCTGGGCATCGCGGACGAACAGATCGCGCGCGAGGCGCTCAAGGCGTTTCGCAAACAAGGCCTGGACGTGCGCCTGGGGGTGCAGATCGGTGCAATGGAAACCGGCGAGGCCGCCGTTTCGGTGGCATATCGTGGCGGGGATGGGGATGGGATGCTGGAGTGCGACCGGCTCGTCGTGGCCATCGGCCGTGTGCCCAACAGCGGTGGCTGGGGTGCGGATGCCGTGGGCCTGACGATCGATGCGCGCGGCTTCGTCGCTGTCGACGAACATTGCCGTACCAATCTCGCCGGGGTCTGGGCGATCGGCGATCTGGTGCGCGGCCCGATGCTTGCGCACAAGGCCGAAGAGGAGGGGGTGGCGGTGGCCGAACGGATTGCCGGCAAGGCGGGCCACGCGGATCTCGCCCGGATCCCCAGCGTCGTCTACACCGATCCGGAAATCGCCTGGGTCGGACAGACCGAGGCGCAACTGCGCGCGGCGGGCCGTGCCGTGCGGGTGGGAACCTTCCCGTTTTCCGCCAACGGCCGCGCGCGCGCGGCCGGAAATATCGCCGGCCTCGTCAAGGTGGTGGCCGACGCGGCCACTGACGCGATCCTGGGCGTGCACATTCTCGGTGCCGGGGCTTCGGAACTGATCGCCGAGGCGGTTACGGCAATGGCCTTCCGCGCGTCGTCGGAAGACCTCGCCCGTATCTGCCATGCCCATCCCACCCGATCCGAGGCGCTGCGGGAGGCGGCGCTGGCGTTGGATCGGCGGGCGCTGAATTTCTGATGACACCCTCACCCCCGCCCTCTCCCGCAAGCGGGAGAGGGGGAACATCCTGCCGCTGCCAAGTTGGCTCATCGCGGGCGCTTGCCAATCGCCGCACGCAACAGGCGGCGGATGTCCGCGGCGTGGCGCCGCGAGCCTCCGCCGCGTAGCGCATGACCGTCCTGCAGCGATTTGGATCCGCGCTGGCGCCGCGCGGCGGTACCCCCGACGCCTCGCAGCGGGCTGCGCTGGAGCGCCTGGAACGATTCGTCCGCGAAGGCACCGAGTACGAAGCGCACCGCAATTCGTTCACGAGCCGGTTGCTGCGCAAGCCGCCGCCCCGCGGCGTGTACTGCTGGGGCGGCGTCGGGCGCGGCAAGAGCCTGCTGATGGACTCGACGTTCGCCGAACTTCCCGTGCGGGACAAGGTGCGTCTGCATTTCCATGAGTTCATCCGCGATGCCCATCGCGCGATGCAGACGCGGCGCGGCGCCACCGACCCGCTCGCGGAGGTGGGTCGGGACATCGCCCGCCGCGCGAGCTGGATTTTCCTCGACGAATTTCGCATCTCGGACATTGCCGACGCAATGATCCTGCATCGCCTCCTCGACGGCCTGTTCGACGCCGGCACCGTCCTGTTCATTACGTCCAACATGGCGCCCGATGCCCTGTATCCGGACGGGTTGCACCGCGATCGCATCCTGCCCGCGATCGGACTGCTGAAGGAGCGGCTGGACGTGCTGCTCGTCGACGGCGGTGTCGATTACCGGTCCCGCGCAATCGGTCGGTTCGGCACCTGGTTCGTCGCTGACGCCGCGGATGCCCGGATGGAATCGGTGTTTTCGGCGCTGGCCGATGGCCGGGAGGAGGAGCCCGTGCTGCAGATCGAGGGGCGCGAAGTGCGCACGCGTGGGCGCGCGGACGGGGTGGCGTGGTTCGATTTCCCAACCTTGATCTGCAGCCCGCGTTCCTATACCGACTACCTCGACATCGCTGCGCACTTTCATACCGTGCTGCTCTCCGGCGTGCCGCGGCTCGCGGAATGCACGCCGTCGGAGATCAAGCGCTTCGCCTGGTTTGTCGACATTCTGTATGACCGCCACGGCAAGTTCGTCGTGTCGGCGGCGGTGCCGATCGAGCAGTTCGGCGACGGAGTCCCCGGAGCGGAGTTCCAGCGCACCGCATCGCGGCTGCGCGAGATGCAGATCCAGCAGGGCCGATGTGCCGACGAGGCGGCGCATTGATGGCACACTAGCCCGAAACGGGGGGCTTGGACATGTCGCGATTCCGAATCGGGATCTTGCTGGGTTTTTTCTCGCTTGCCGCGGCGGTGCATGCCGCGGGTTCTGCCGCGGATCTTGGTGCCGACGTCGATGCGCTGGCGCACAAGTATCCGCCCGGGTCCATTGACACGGCAGCACGCGCGCAACAGGCGCTATCGGACGCCGCGGCCATCGATCGGCGTGTTCAGGCAGAGGCCCAAGCGCGCATTCAACGCTGCGAGCATGCGATCTTCATGAGCGATTGCCTGGGATTCGCGCAGCGCTTCCAGCGCCATGGCGACCATGTGGTGCGGCGGATCACGCTGGAAGCGCATGCCGAGCAGCGTCGGCTCGATGCGCAGGCACACGCGCGGGACCGCGCCGCAGTTCGCAGACAACAGGCGCTCGACGACGCGCAACGACCGGCGCGCGAGCACGCGGCGGAGGCGGCGTACCGTCAACACCAGCAGAGTCTGCGCGACCAGGCGAATCAGGATGCGCAACACGATGCCCAGGCTGCAGCGTCGGCGCCGCAGGCCCAGGCCGATGCGGCAAAGCGCCAACGGCAGCACGATCAGGATGTCGCGAACTTCCAGTCGGGGCGCGCGCAGCGCGAAGCGGCGGCACGGCAGCAGTATGAGGAAAAACAGAAAAAGGCGGCCGACTATGCGCGCGAGCGGGCGAAAGAGCGTGCGGACGATGAGCGGCAGCGCGCGCAGCGCAAGGCCGACCGCGCGCAGCGGGCACGCACCGATCCGGAACGCCCATGAATCTGCTTCTTCAGGGCTTCCCATGTTGTCCATAGGCGCCGGAACCGGGTATCGGCGCAGGCCGATCTCGTGTCTGCGGTGCTTGCCGCGCCGCCCGCGCCGTCAGGCCGGCTCCATCTTGACGACGGCCAGGGAGAGGTTGTCGCCTTTTCCGCGCGCGCGCGCCCGCGCCAGGTCGACCATCCGCTGGGTGGCTTCCCGTGCGGGAAGATCCCGCAGCAAGGTCGCCATCTCGGCTTCCTTCACATAGGTCCAGAGACCGTCGCTCGCCAGCACGAAGCTGTCGCCGGCGCGCAACTCGTCGGTTTCGCCATAGTCGATCCGGAGTTCGCTGCGGGCGCCCAGCGCGCTGAACAGTACGCTGCGGAAGCGGCGCCGTTCCGGGCCTCCCTCAATCAGTTCGCCGCGGGCGTTGAGCGTGGAGCCGTAGGAATGGTCGATCGTCCGGTGCCGCAGCGCGCCATCGAAAAAATGCAGCAGCCGGCTGTCGCCGACATGGACCCAGTCTGCGCGGCGGCCCTGCACCAGGAGGGCGACGAGGGTGCTGTGGGGTTCTTTTTCCGCGGCCACCGCGGTGAGCCGGATGACCGTGTGCGCTTCGGAGACGACTGCGCCGAGCAGGCCTCGCCCATCCAGTCCCGCGTCCGGTCGGTCATCGAAGAGGTTGCGCGCGGTGGCAATGACCTGATCGGAGGCCAGCCGTCCACCGGTGCGGCCACCCATGCCATCGGCCACCAGCGCCAGCAGACTGCCCGGCCAGTACCGGCTGGTCAGGATCGCGACGCGGTCCTGCTGGTCCTGGCGGTCGCCGATGTGGTCGGTGCTGCAGGCGGTGATCTTGAATGTTGCGGCGTCGCTGGACACGCGGGGCTCGGCGCGTTGG
Organism: Pseudomonadota bacterium; assembly: GCA_021778935.1. The sequence goes on from JAJYBQ010000220.1 coordinate 3,944, forward strand.
AGCGCGGGGTTGCACGGGTCGGGGGAGGGTATCATGCGGGCGATGAAATGGGTTCC
>JAJYBQ010000221.1 GCA_021778935.1 Pseudomonadota bacterium
CGCGCGGTCCGCACGAATCATCCCCCGCAGCAGTTTCACCAGTTTCACCGATTACCGAAGCGGCTCCCGATCCATGTCGATTTGGCGAGCGTCCGTTTGTCGATCATAGGCTTGCGCTGTCTCGTGCCCGCATTCGCGGCACCGGACTCTGCGGGCCGTTGCAGGGCAATGGGAGCAAGGGTTCGAGATCATGTGCGGGATTGCCGGGATCGTTTCTCCACGCCTGCCGGCCGGGGCGGTGCGCATCGTTTGCGACATGGTCGCGCACATCGCCCATCGCGGTCCCGATGCGCAGGCAGTGGTCCACGATGCGCAGTGTGTATTCGGTCACGCACTCCTGGCGATCGCCGGCGGTGACGGGAGCCGTCAGCCGATGTCCGATGACAGCGGTCAGCACTGGATTTCCTATAACGGTGAGATCTACAACGGCCCCGAACTCCAGCGGGAGCTGGAAGGGCTCGGCAAGGTGTTTCGCCGCGAATGCGATACCGAGGTCGTGCTGGCGTCGTTGTGCGAATGGGGAGATCGCGCGGTTGGGCGCTTCAACGGCGGATTCGCGCTCGCATATTACGACCGGGCGAGCGCGGGCGTGCTGCTTGCCCGTGACGAATTCGGCAAGCGCCCGCTCTATTACACACAGTCCGGAGGGGTGATCGCATTCGCTTCCGAGGCGAAGGCCTTTCTGGCGCTGCCTTGGTTCTCTCTGCGGTATGACGAAGACGCGCTCGCGACCTTGTATTGGACGTCCGCGGTCACGGCTCCGGACACGGTGTTTCAGGAGGTGTACCAGGTTCGCCCGGGCGAATGCATCTGGATCCGGAATGGCCGGATATTCCGAACGCCCACGGTCCCCCGCCCGGTACATCGATACCCGGGGTCGCGTGACGATGCGATGCACGAGTTGCGACACCGAATCGGAACGAGCGTGCGTCGCCGGGCTCGCGCGAACCGCCCCGTGACGGTGCTGGCAAGCGGCGGGCTGGACTCCTCGATCGTCGCAATGGAGATCGCCGCCGATGCGTCGCGCCGGGTCAGTGCGTATTCCATCGCATTCCCCAACACAAAATACGACGAGAGTCCCGAGCAGGAGGCGGTCTGCGCGAGCCTGGGTCTTGCGCACCGCCGGATCGTGGTGACTCCCGCGTCGATCGCAGCGGGATTTCGGGACGCCGTATACCACGCCGAGCAGCCGATTCCCACGGGTTCGCCCATACCCATGTATCAGCTGGCGCGCCAACTGCGTGCCGACGGCTATGCCATTGCCTTGAGCGGCGAGGGCGCCGACGAAATATTTCTTGGGTATGGGGTTTTCAAGGAGCTGCTCCTTCGTGACGCCGTTCTTGCCCGACCCACCGCGGCTGCGGATCTGGCGGCGGCGTACGGCGGATGGAGCGAATCCGTCGATGCCGCGGTTCATGCAGTGGTGCGGCGTTTCTCGAACCCGCAGGACCTGCTCCATTCCCATTTGCCGAGGTACTACAACAACAAGACCGCGGCATCGGCGCTGGCGCAGGGAATCTCGTTTCGCAGGACAAGAGAACGCGAAGAGCGGGCCTACGCCGCACTCGCCGGCCTCGACCCGATCGCGCGTGCCCGTGCGCTGGAACTCTCGAAACTGCTTGCCGGTTACCTGCTTTCGGTCCAGGGCGATCGTATGGCCATGGCTTCGGGAATCGAGAACCGCTGCCCGTTCCTGGACGCCGATGTCTACGCCCTGGCGGTGTCGCTGCCGCACGAATGGCACCTGCCCCCCAATGGTCCGGAAAAGAAGATCCTGCGCGATGCCTACCGCGACCGCCTGCCGGGCACCGTGGTCGATCGCGCCAAGAGATCGTACCTGGCTCCCGACGTCGCATTCGTTCAAAGCCGCGACGCCGATCCGTTGTTCCGGGAGTTTGCCGATTCGCTGCGCAAAGACGAATTGCCGTGGGCATCGCAGCCGCACGGCGAATACCTGTTGGAGAGACGAAAGGCCGCACAGCACGGAAACGCAATCCTTCCCTACTCCCAGGCCCGGGCGCTGCTGTTGCTCTTGTCGACCTTCTGCCTGGAGCGTGATCTGTCGACGCGGAAAGGCGCATCGCACCGGAAAGACATCGCAGTCGGGGCCAGGACTGTGACGGTGACGTCGATTTCCGGTCCCGGAAACCGCGAATGTAGAAGCCGGAAAATACGATGAATCGCCGCCCGGCTCGCATGGACGCGCCCGCGATCCGTCAGAAGCCCCCATTCCGCCTCGTCGGCGACATATCGCGCCTGCCATCCGATGACCACGTCGAAATGCGCCTGAGCGAGGACTGGTGTTCGGCCGAAATCGTCGGCGACCTGTTCCCCAATATCCTGCTGCTCGAGGCGTTCGCCCAAGCTGCCGCGACCCTCAGTACCCTGCGCTGCGATGACGGAATCGGCTATGTAACGGGCATCGCCGACTGCGCATTTCTGACGCGGCGCTATTCCGCCGTCGCCGTGGTCGTCTGCGCACGTTTGCTCGGCCAGACTGGCGAGTCCTCGTCATACCAGTGCCACGCGCGCGAGGCCGGGAAGGTCATCGCGGTTGCACGCCTGGAAACCATTCGGACGGAATCCTGATTCTTCCATGCGAACCATGACACCCCTTCCCTTGCTGCGGCAGACGCATCCGTTCCGCTTTCTCGATGAGGCGAAATTGTCGGAAGACCCCAACGGAATCGTCGGGCGGCGCCTGTTCCATGCCGACGAGTTCTATTTTCAAGGGCACTTTCCCGGTGACCCGATCGTGCCCGGCGTTCTCCTGCTGGAGGCGATGGCGCAATTGTCGCGGGTCTACATCAACGTGCGGCAGGGAACGATCCGCCACGGCTACCTGGCGAAGGTGGGCTCGGCTTCGTTCCACCGCATCGTACGCCCCGGCGACTGCGTGCAGTTTCGCGCGACGTTGGTGCAAACCCGCCACGAGATGACCGACGAGTCGTCCTCGTACTACGCATTCAAGTGCGGTGCGCTGATCGGCCGGGAACGCGTCGCGCGTGCCGAGCTACTGCTTCAGGAGGCGCGTTCGCCAGCATCGATTTTTTGCGGTAACACAGAACGAGGAGAAAACGATGGGCGTTGACGAGATCATGCGGCGGGTAAAAAGCGATCTGCTCCTGGGGCGCCTGGAGCTTGGTGAGTTGGGTTTCACCGAGGCGTCGATATCCGACGACATATCCCTGCTGGATGAGGGCGGACTCGGCCTGGATTCGGTCGACGCGCTCGATCTGGTCGTGGGTGCCGAATTGCTGTTTCAGGTCAAGTTCGGCGAGATCTCCCGGGATCGCATCACGCAGATCTGCACCACCGTTCGCGACTTCAGCGAGCACGTCCACCGCCTGCAGGCGGTGGACGCTGCCTGAAAGGGGGGAGGCCATGCGTCCGCTTTCGCGCGATGAATCCCGGAAATCAACCGTGCCCGCGGTCCTTCTCGGGCTGGGCTCGTATTCGCCCGGAACTCCGGTTGGCAATGCAGAGATCGAGTCGGCGCTCGCGATCCCGGCGCGGACGGTGATGGATTTCTTCGGAGTCCGAACCCGGTACTTTGGTGTCGATCCCCGTACCGGATCGCTCCGCGATCCATCTTATTGCAACACCGAGTTTGCCGCGCGGGCATCCGAACGGGCGCTCGAGCGTGCCCAATGCGCCGCAAACGATGTCGATCTGATTGTCACGGCGACGTCGACGCCGGACGCCGAGCTACCGCCGCCACCCCATGCATTGCAAAAGCGGCTCGGAATCCGGCATGCCGACCTCGTCGACGTTCGCGGCGGCTGTGCGTCGAGCCTGCAGGCACTCAAGATCGCGCGCGACCGCGTCGCCTCGGGAGCGGCGGATTGCGCACTGGTCTGCGGCAGCGAGTTCATTTCCAACAAGTTCTATACCCCACTGGTGGGACGGAAGTCGCCCCGGACCGAGGATGTATTGAATGCGCTCGGGTTTGCCGACGGGGCGGGA
>JAJYBQ010000222.1 GCA_021778935.1 Pseudomonadota bacterium
GAAGCTGCCTTGATCGCCCAGCAGGCCGGGCGTGAGCCAGTCGAACTGGGCCCAGAGTTCTCCCAGATGGTTTTCCAGTGGCGTGCCGGTGATGGCCAGCCGATGCGTGACCTGGAGGTTGCGGATCGCTCCGGCGGCTTGCGTGCGCGGATTCTTGACCGCTTGCGCCTCATCGACGATGAGGATGTGGAAGCGGTGCTCGCAGAGCAGATCGGCATCCCGCGCCAGCAGCGCGAAACTGGTGACGACGAGGTCGGACTCGTCGATCCGGGAGAACTCGCGGTGGCGGTCGGTGCCGTGCAGTTGCAGGCAGCGCAAGTCGGGCGCGAAGCGGGCCGTTTCCGCCATCCAGTTGTGCACGAGGGAGGTGGGAGCGATGACCAGTGCCGGGGCGGTCAGGCGGCCTGCTTCCTTTTCCGCGCAGATATGGGCAATCGCCTGCAGCGTCTTGCCCAGGCCCATGTCGTCGGCGAGCAGGCCGCCCAGTTCATATTGCCGCAGAAACTGCAGCCAGTTCAGGCCCGCCTGCTGGTAGGGGCGCAGCTGCGCGCGCAGCATGGCGGGGACAGGGGCGGCTTCGAGCGTGGAAAAATTGGCCAGGCGGTGGGCGAAATCGCGAAGATCGGGCGGGCCCGACCAGGTCAGCACGCCGCGGTCGGCGAGGGTCGCCACCCGTGCCAGGTCCATACGCGCAACGGGCAGCATGCGCGCCGCGCGCCGCTGGCGCCAGCCGATCCCGCTGGCGGAGGCGTCCTTCCCTCCGTTGCGGGGCTGCCCGTGACGGTCGCCGATCTCGATCAGCGTATCGAGCAGCGGCGCCACGCGTTCGCGCGGCAGACGCACCACGCGCCGCGCATCGATCCGGACCTGCAGCGTGTCGCACGACGGATCGTCGAGCGCCGACTCGAGCAGCGGCAGCAGGGGAAACCGGCGTTCGCCAACCCGGATGCCGAGTTCGAGATCGAACCAGTCGCGGCTTTTCTGGTTGTGGACATTCACGTCGAGTTCGTCCGCCGACACCAGTTGCCAGGGGAAATCCTCGCCGATCTTGACGTCCCATCCTTGCTTGCGCCACGCCGCGATCGGGCCATCGATCAGGCGCGCGGCGTCTTCATCGTCGATTTCAAAGGCGGAATCCACGGTGCGGCGCTTGGGCGGCGGCGTAGGGTGCGACCAGGGGCGTGCGCCATAGGCATGCAGCTGGGTGATGACGCGCTCGACCTGGCGCACGTCCGGCGCGATGTCGACGGTCTCGCCCTCGATCACCATGCGGCTGGGCGCGCGCTGCAGCGGTACGCGGATGCCGTCGATGCGCAGCGATACGAACACCGCCGCAGGCGGCGGCGGCGCGCCGGGAAGGTCGTCCTCGCGCCGCCGCAGCCGCGCGGCGCCGAGGCGGATGCACACCGTACCGGTGCCGTGTGCGATGCGCGGCGCGGGCTCTTCGGGCGGCGCGGCGCTCGGCGGCGGGGCGTCCGCCGGTTCGGCCCAGGGGCGCGCGAACCAGGGCGTGTCGGTGGTGGCCGCGGCGGCGCGCAATGGCGGCTGCCATCGCAGCAGCACCGCGGCCGCGTGCTCGCACAGATGGCCGATCGCGCAGGAGCAGTGCGATTCGATCTCCACGGCGGCGCCGGCGTTCTTGCGTGACAACCGGACCCCGACCTGGTAGCGGTGGTGTTCGGCATCGAGCAGTTGGGCGCGCAGCTCCATGGCGTTGCTCGACATCGCGTCGAACTCGATGGCCGTTACGGTGTTGGCCTGCGCGAGCGCGTCACCGGATTGCAGGGCGCCGACGTGGAAAAAGCGCGCAAGATCCTGCGGGGTGGGCAGGAAGGGAACGATGTCGGTACTTCGAGCGGCGCGCATCCCGGAAAAAAAGCGAAGGGGAACTATTCATTATGCCGGGAATTCACCGGCCATGCATGACGGTGCCTTGCTGCGTGCCCTCACCCCCGCCCTCTCCCGCACGCGGGAGAGGGGGAATCCCGCGTGGCGGCGGTTCGGCGCCAGCCCTCACGCCCCGGCCGCTCCCGGGAGCGGGGGAACCCCGTATCGCCGCAGCCGCGCGCGCAGCGCCGGATCGGCCAGCGCCTGCGCCAGCGACCGGTGCCGCATGCTCGCGAGGTCGTCGGGGCAGGACGGCTCGGGCATTGCCGCGCCGTCCTTGCCCAACAGCACGCGCAACGGCACATCGGCCGCCTGCGCGGCGCGCAGATCGTCGCACTTGTCGCCGAACAGCGCGGAACGCGGGAGATCGAGCCACAAGTCGCGCGCCGCGGCGAACAGCATGCCCGGCGCCGGCTTGCGGCAGTCGCAGTCGCGACGGCCCGCGCCTGCACCCGCATCGGGGTGGTGCGGACAGTGGTATACCCCTGCCAGGGGTGCGCCTGCCTCGGCGAAGCGCGTGCGCATCCAGTCGGTGAGGGCGCGGAAGTCCTCTTCGGTGTAGTACCCCCGGGCGATCCCGGACTGGTTGGTGACGACCACCAGCGCATATCCCATGCGGGCCAGATCCGCGGCGGCGCCGAGCACGCCGGGGACGAAGGAAAAGTCCTCCTGCCGGTAGACGTAGCCGTGGTCGACATTGATCACCCCGTCGCGATCGAGAAACGCCGCAGGGCGGAGTGCGCCGCGCCCGCGTTGCGGGTGTGGCGCCGGAGTGGCGGGGATTGCGGTCATCCGGTGCGGCGTCGATGTCCTAGGAATTCTTCAACAGCCATCGGACGTAGGCCGCCACGCCTTGTTCGACGGTCATCATCGGCGTATCGAATCCGGCGGCGCGCAGTCGCGTGGTGTCGGCCTGCGTGAACGCCTGGTACTTGCCCTGCAGGGCCTCGGGGAAGGCGATGTACTCGATCGTTCCCTGGGACGCGGCCTGTGCCAGGGTGAGCGGCCCTTGGCCGTTGGCCTCGCGCAGCGCGTTGATCACCGCCAGCGCCACGTCATTGAAGCTTTGTGCCCGACCGGTGCCGAGATTGAACACGCCGGGCGCCGGGCGTTCCCGAAAATGCAGGTTCCCGGCGACCACGTCATCGATGTGGATGAAGTCGCGGCGCTGTTCCCCGTTGGCAAACCCGTGGCTACCTTCGAAGAGCTTGACCTTGCCCTCGCGCCGGAATTGGTGGAAATGGTGAAAGGCGACCGACGCCATGCGCTCCTTGTGGTTTTCGCGCGGGCCGTACACGTTGAAGTACCGCAGGCCGGTGACCGGCGGCATCCCCCGTGGACTGGTTTCCAGCCGGCGACGCACCACGTTGTCGAACAGCAGCTTCGAATAGCCGTAGACATTGAGCGGATGCTCCGCGCCCCGCACCTCCTCGAATGTCGGCCCCAGCCCATAGACCGCCGCCGACGACGCGTAAACGAGCGGCGTGCCCTTGTCCACGCACCAGTCGAGCAGATCGACGGAGTAGCGGAAATTGTTTTCCATCATGTAGCGGCCGTCGCGTTCCATCGTGTCGGAGCAGGCCCCCTCATGGAATACCGTCGTGGCGCGCGGCAGGGCACCGCGACGCAAGCGGTCGACGAAGTCGGCTTTGTCCAGATAGTCGGCAATCTGGAATTCCGCCAGGTTGCGGAACTTGTCGGCGCGGGTGCTGAGGTTGTCCACCGCCAGGATGTCGGTTTCGCCGCGCTCGTTGAGCGCGCGCAAGAGGTTGGCGCCGATGAAGCCGGCTGCGCCGGTGACGATGATCATGGTGTCGATTCCTGAGTGGCGTGTTCGATTCCGAACAGTTCTTCGTAGCCTACCGTCGCGGTGCCCAGCTTGCCGACGACGATGCCGCCCGCCCGGTTGGCCGTGCGCATGGCCTCCGGCAGGCCGCGTCCCAGCGCGACCATGGTGGCGAGCACGGCGATCACGGTATCGCCCGCGCCGCTCACGTCGAATACTTCG
>JAJYBQ010000017.1 GCA_021778935.1 Pseudomonadota bacterium
GACCCGCGCGGCCAGCGCACGGGTCTGCCGGTTGGATGTTCCGCTGGCGAGGATGACGCGGTCGAACAGGTCGGAGAGCGCAGTGGTGTTGAAGACGGCGATGTCCTGCGCTTTGACGTCTTCCAGGGCGTCGACGATCACGCGCTGCAGTTTTTTGATGTCCATGGCTGGGTAACTCAATGGGAAAGAGGCAGAGGAGCGAGGCGGAGGCGGGTCATTTGCCGAGGGGTGGGTAGCTCAGCGCGGCAACGCCTGGGGGGAATACAGGCCATGCGTGCGAATGTACGCCAGTACGTCCGGCGGCAGGCAGCCCGCGAACTGCGCGAGGGGTTGGTCCTCCGCGATGGCTTGCCGGAGCTGCGTCGCGGAACAATCGATCGGGCGCATGGCGAATTCGATCACCGTTCCGTTCGGGGCATCCCGCAGGTCGGCGGGCGTGCCACGCCGCGCGGCGATCCAGTCCCGCACCGTCGGCGGGACTGGCGCCGCGGAGATGCCCGCACGCTGCGCGAAGGCGAGATGCGCGCATTGCGTGAGGTCTTCCCAGCGGTGCCAGGAGTCGATCTGCCGCAACTGGTCGAAGCCGAGAATCCAGACGAGGGGGCGATCCGGCCCGATTTGCGCACGCCAATCCCGCAGGGTTTCGATGGTGTAGCTCGGGCCGGGCCGCGTGATTTCGCAATCGTCGACCCGCCAGCCGGCGTGCCCGGCCAGTGCGCGTTCGACCATGCGCATCCGGTCCGCGGCCGGGGTGATCCGGTCCTTCTGCCAAGGCCGTCCGGTCGGTACGAATACCACTTCCGCCAGGCCGAGCGCCGTCTGGGCGTCCTGCGCCAACTGCAGGTGCCCGGCGTGGACCGGATCGAAGGAGCCGCCCAGCAGCCCGATGGGGCTCATGCGCCCCCGAGCCAGTCGCGCGCCGGCAGGAAGTCGGTGTAGAGCCGCGCCTCTTCGCTTCCGGCTTCCGGCGCCCATTCGTACCGCCATTGCACCTGGGGCGGCATGGACATCAGGATCGATTCGGCGCGGCCGCCCGACTGCAGGCCGAACAGGGTGCCGCGATCGTAGACCAGATTGAATTCGACATAGCGTCCCCGGCGCAATGCCTGGAACTCGCGCTGGCGTTCGCCGTAGGGGTGATCCTTGCGGCGCTCGACGATGGGAACGTACGCCGGGAGGAAATGATCGCCCACCGAACGGAGCAGGGCGAAGCTGCCCTCGGCGCCGAGTTCGCGGAAGTCATCGAAGAAGATTCCGCCCACGCCCCGCGCTTCGCCTCGGTGCTTGAGGAAAAAGTATTCGTCGCACCAACGCTTGAATCGGGGGTGGTAATCCGGGCCAAAGGGGGCGAGCGCGTCGCGGCAGCAGGCGTGGAAATGTCGCGCGTCGGCTTCGAACCCATAGTAGGGCGTGAGGTCCATGCCGCCGCCGAACCACCAGGTCCCCGGCCCTTGCGCACCCGCCGCGGCGCCCGGCCCGGGCTGCGCCCGGAACAGGCGGACATTCATGTGCACGGTCGGCACATAGGGATTGCGCGGGTGGAGCACCATCGAAACGCCTGCGGCATCGAAGCCGCAGCCGGCAACCTCCGGATGTGCGGCGCTCGCCGAGGGGGGAAGGCGGTCGCCGGAGACATGGGAAAACCCGATGCCTGCCCGTTCGAACACCGTGCCGCCTTCGAGAATGCGGGTCAGGCCGTCGCCGCGCAGCGGTTCGCCGGGCGCCTTTTTCCATTCGCTGCGCGCGAAGCGGCTACCGCCGTCGAGGCGTTCGAGTTCGTCAACGATGCGCTGCTGGAGATCCAGCAAATATTCCCGCACGGGTTCGATGGCAATGGTTTCTTGCATGGCGTCTTTCGTCTCCCCTAAGCCCGACTCGCGCTCTCGGACGAAGAGCAGCAAGTTCGTCGGCGTTTCACGGCGTTCCATGGAAGCGCCGCGAAACGCCGAACCTGCCGTCTCCTCGCAGAGCGGCGATTTTTCCGATCAGTAATCTTTCAGCGCGCGGTTTCCGATATCGCTGCGGTGCTGCATGCCGGCAAGGCGTACTGCCGACACGGCTTCATACGCCCGGCGGCGGGCAAGGCGCAGGGTTTCGCCGATGGCGGTGACGCATAGCACCCTGCCGCCGCTGGTGACGAGCTTGTCGCCGATCTGCTGTGTGCCGGCGTGGAACACCACGCAATCGTCCGTATTCGCCGGCAGCGCCTCGACGGCATCGCCGCGCCGAGGGTGATCCGGGTAGCCGTGTGCAGCGACGACGACGCCGAGCGCTGCGCGCCGGTCCCAGGCGATCTCGATCCGATCGAGCCGGCCATCAATGGCCGCATCCAGCACGTCGGCCAGATCGGATTTCATCCGCATCAGGATCGGTTGCGTCTCGGGGTCGCCCAGGCGGCAGTTGAATTCCAGCACACGCGGTTGCCCATCCGCGTCGATCATCAGACCCGCGTAGAGGAACCCGGTGTAGCGGATTCCTTCGGCAGCGAGGCCGGCGATGGTCGGATCGATGATTTCGCGCATCACGCGGGCGTGCACGTCCGGTGTGACCACCGGCGCGGGAGAATAGGCGCCCATGCCGCCGGTGTTGGGCCCTTGGTCGCCGTCGCGCAGGCGCTTGTGGTCCTGCGAACTGGCCAGCGCGGCGACATGGCTGCCGTCACAGAGCACGATGAAGCTCGCCTCTTCGCCGGGCAGGAAATCCTCGATCACGACCCGCGCACCCGCCGCACCGAGTGTTGCGTCGCCCAGCATGGCGTCGATCGCAGCGTGCGCCTCATCGCGCGTCTGGGCGACCACGACTCCCTTGCCCGCGGCAAGGCCGTCGGCTTTGACGACGATGGGCGCACCCCGCTCCCGCACATGGTCGTGGGCAGCGCGGGCATCGTCGAACGTGCGGTAGGCGGCGGTGGGAATGCCATGGCGCGCCATGAATGCCTTGGCGAAATCCTTCGAGGATTCGAGCTGCGCGGCCGCCCGGGTGGGGCCGAAGATCCGCAGCCCTGCAGCGCGGAAGGCATCGACGATGCCCGCTGCCAGCGGCGCCTCGGGGCCGACCACCGTGAAGTCGACCTGCTCGGCCTTGGCAAAGGCGATGAGCTCTTCGTGTCCCGCGAGCGGCACGTTCTGCAGATGCCGATCCCGCCCCGTGCCGCCGTTGCCGGGCGCGACGTAAACCCGCCGCATGCCGGGGGACTGGGCAAGCTTCCACGCCAAGGCGTGCTCGCGCCCGCCGGAACCGATGACCAGGGTCTTCATTCGTCGAGCGCCGCCGACGTATAGACGTGTTGCACGTCATCAAGGTCTTCGAGCGCTTCGATCAGGCGGCGCATCTTTTCGGCGTCTTCGCCATGCAAGGCAATCTCGTTGAGCGCCTTCATGGTGATGTCGGCGATCTCGGCGTGGAGTCCGGCGCCGTCGAGTGCATGCCTGACCGCTTCGAAGTCGGCGGGCGCGCTGATGACTTCGATCGACCCGTCGTCGTTGGTGACGATGTCCTCCGCGCCAGCCTCGAGCGCGGCTTCCATTACCTTGTCTTCGCTGGTCCCGGGTGCAAACAGGAGGTGTCCGCAGTGCCGGAACTGAAATTCGACCGATCCTTCGGTGCCGAGGTTGCCGCCGTGCTTGGCCAGCGCGTGGCGCACTTCCGCGACCGTGCGGGTGCGGTTGTCGGTCATCGCGTCGATCATGAGCGCAACACCACCGATGCCATAGCCCTCATAGCGGACCTCTTCATAGTTGGCGCCGTCGAGCTTGCCGCTGCCCCGCGCGATCGCCTTGTTGACCGTGTCCTTGGGGACGTTCGCCGCCGAGGCCTTGTCCAGCGCCAGGCGCAGCCGCGAGTTCATCGTCGGGTCGCCGCCCTGGCGTGCGGCGACGGTGATTTCCCGGATGATCTTGGTCCAGATCTGGCCGCGCTTGGCGTCTTGCCGGCCTTTGCGATGCTGGATGTTGGCCCATTTGGAATGCCCGGCCATGGAAGTCCTAACCTGTCGAGTGCGGAAGATTCTGCGGGGCGGAAATACTAGCACCGTCGGGGTGGTCCGGTCCGTACGGCGGTTCGGGCTGGCGGCGATGACCCGCCCGGTATGATGCCGGACAGCATGCCATCGGGTGCCGGCCTCCCGGTCCCGCCTCCGCCGGCGGAGGCGGGGTCTTGGTTCCCTCGCGGGCGTGGAACCCGGGTCGGGAGGGTCTCGGGGCGCCGATGTTCGCATTTCCCTCGAAGACGGATGTTTCCATGATGGATGAAGAGACCCGCGCCCGGCGGGTACGGTGGATCCTGGCGCTGGTGGTCTTCGGTATCCTCGCGGTGCGCTTGGTCACGCTTGGCACCTACCCGTTGATGGACACCACGGAGGCGCGGTACGGCGAGATCGCCCGCGTGATGCTGGTGACTGGCAACTACGTTACGCCGCAGGAGATCCCGGGCGTACCGTTTTGGGCCAAGCCGCCCCTGTATGTCTGGTTGAGCGCGATCTCGATCCGGCTGCTGGGCGTCAGTGAGTTCGCCCTGCGTCTGCCGTCCTTCCTCTGTTCCCTGGGGATTCTCGCCCTGTGCTTCGTCTGGACGCGCACGCTGTTCGACGGTGATCGCCGGACGCGCACGGCGACGGACTCCGCGGCCCGGATTGCACCCTGGCTGGCGGTCGCGCTGTTGTCGACGTCGGTGCTCTTTTTCGTATCTGCCGGTGCGGTGATGACGGATCCGAGCCTGGATCTTTCGATCACGGCGATGTGGCTGGCGTTCCATCAGGCGGTGGTGCGCGGCGACGCACTGCCCGAGCGGCGCCGACGCGCCTGGGGGGTTGCCTTTTTCGTCGCGGCGGGATTGGGCATGCTCGCCAAGGGTCCGGTCATCCTGATGTACGTGGGTGGTCCGATCGCGATCTGGGCGGTCTGGCAGCGCAAGGTTGTCCATACCTGGAGGGCGATGCCCTGGGGCCCCGGGATGATCCTCGGGCTGGCGATCTGCGTTCCCTGGTACGTTCTTGCCGAATTGCGTACGCCCGGCTACCTCCGGTACTTCCTGATCGGCGAGCACATCATGCGGTTTCTCAAGCCGGGATGGAAGGGCGATCTGTACGGACATCCGCACATCGAGCCCCTGGGGTCGATCTGGCTCGAACTGGCCGTTTCGCTCGGGTTCGCGACCCTGTTGGCGGTGGCCGCAGTGTTTGCTGCGCTGCATGGGCGGCCGGACCGGACGGGTGCAGCGCGCGTTGATGGTGCCCGCGCGTTCCTGCTGCTTTGCGCGCTGTTCCCGGTGGCGTTCTTTACGTTCGCCGCCAACATCATCTGGACCTATGTCCTGCATTCCCTGGGGCCGATCGCGATCCTGCTCGGAGCATGGGGCGCCCGGGAGATGGTTCGCTCGACGATCTGGCAGGCCTCGGTCTGGGCGACGATCGGCGCGGCGTGGCTCGCGCTGGTGGTGGCCATCTTTGGCTGGGTTCCGCAGCATGTGCTGCGGCATACGGCGGTGGCCCTTGTTGCGCGCTGGACCGAGCAACAGCACAGCGAGCCCGGACCGCTGCGGTACTGGGGGCGCAAGGCACCGGCGTCGCTGCGCTACTACTCGCGCGGCGCGGTGGCGGCAGAGCCGAGTCTCGCGCTCGCTTTGCGCGGCGCAGATGGCGCGCACGCGGTGTATCTGGTGACCAATCCCGGCGAAAAGGCATTGGTCCAGCAGGCCGCGCGCGCCGCACCCGGTCGACCGGCTGTGCGCCTGCTGGGAGAAAACGTCGATATGGCGTTGTGGGAGATCGGCGGCTGATTTCGGTCAGGGCGCGAGCGCCTTGTCGATGATTTCCCGCGTATCGCGCGACAGCGAGCCGTGGCGACCGACTTCGCGCAGTGCGTCGTGCATGTGATCCCGTCGTTCCGGGCTGTAGCGGCGCCACCGGTCGAGTGCGCGTGCGACGCGGGCGGCCACGATCGGATTGAGGCGGTCGAGCCGTAACACTTGTTCCGTCCAGAATGCATAGCCCGAGCCGTCGGCGCGATGGAATTCGGCCGGATTGCTGTTGACGAACCCGAGCACCAGGGCGTAGACGCTGTTCGGATTCTTCTCGGAATAGGCGTCGTGGTGGAGCAGGCTGCGGACCCGTTCCAGCACGGGGCGCTCGCCCGGTTGCGCCGGCGCGGTGGCCTGCAGTGCAAGCCACTTGTTCATCAGCAGGGGCTCGCTCCGCCACGCGCGTTCGACGTCTGCCAGCACCGCCTCCTTGAACGGCGCGGTGCTGTGCAGGATCGCCAGCAGCGCTCCGTGCCGCTCGGTGAGGTTGTCGGCACGATCGAGTTGCGCGCGCGCCAGGTCGAAGGCTTCCGGGTCGCCGGCACCAGTCAGATAGGCGAGGGCGAGGTTCTTGAGCGCACGCCGCCCCGCGGCAGCCGGGTCTGGTCGATAGGGTTCCCGCCGATGGTGCGCGTGGTACGTCGACTGCCAGGACGCAGCCAGGATGGTTCCAAGGTTGCGCCGCAGCGCATCGCGGGCTTCGTGGATGGCCTGCGGATCGACGACCGGACGCTGTTCCGTCAGCACGATTTCGCTCGGAAGCTGCAGGCTGCGCTCGCGGAATGCAGCCGATACTGCGCGGTCGGCAAGCATGGCCTCGAACAGCCGCAGCAGGTTCGGAGAGAGCGGGATCGCGCCGCCCGACTCGGCGGCATCGGTCGCATCGACCAGCGCCGCCAGTGCGATCTTCTGGCCTGCTTCCCAGCGGTTGAATCCGTCCGAATCGTGCGCGGCGAGTACCGCAAGCTCTTCATCCGAGTACCGGTGCTCGAGGATCACGGGTGCCGAGAAGTCGCGCAGCAGGGAAGCGACTGTGCCGGGCGGCACGTCGCGCAGCCGCAGGGACAGGGATGTTCGATCCAGGGAAACGATACGCGTGCGCCCGTGGGCGGCCGCTTCCTCCGGCGTTTCGCCATCGAAGCGGACGGGAAGGTCCGTGCCGTCGGGTCCCACCAGGCCGATGGCCAAGGGGATCACCACGGGTTCCTTCTCCGGCTGGTCGGGGGTGGGTGGCGTGCTCTGCGTGATGTGGAGGTCGAGCGTACCGGTGTCGGTGTCATGGCGGCGTTCGACGAATACGCGTGGCGTTCCCGCCTGCGCATACCACCGGAGGAACTGGCTCAGGTCGCGGCCCGAGGCTTCGGCCATGGCGGCGACGAACTGGTCGCAGGTCGCCGCCTGGCCGTCATACTGCTCGAAATACCGCCGCAGGCCGTGACGGAAGGCTTCCTGCCCCAGTAAGGTCTGGAGCATGCGGACGACCTCGGCGCCCTTCTCATACACCGTTGCCGTGTAGAAGTTGCTGATTTCGATGTACGAATCGGGACGGATCGGGTGCGCCATCGGTCCGGCGTCTTCCGGGAACTGGGTGGCGCGCAGCATGCGTACGTCATCGATCCGCACGATTGCGCGCGCCGACGCCGGGTCGGCGCCTTCCGCGCCCGCTTCCTCGGCGAGGCGGTCGCGCGTGAATTCCTGATCCCGAAATACGGTGAGTCCTTCCTTGAGGCTCAACTGGAACCAGTCGCGGCAGGTCACCCGGTTGCCGGACCAGTTGTGAAAGTATTCATGGCCGATGATCGACTCGATCGCCGCGTAGTCCGTGTCGGTGGCGACATCGGGGCTGGCCAGCACGTACTTCGTGTTGAAGATGTTGAGGCCCTTGTTCTCCATCGCCCCCATGTTGAAGTCGGCCGCGGCGACCACCATATAGCGGTCGAGGTCGAGTTCGCAGCCGAAGCGGCGCTCGTCCCAGGCGATCGCGCGGCGCAGGCTGGCCATGGCGTATTCCAGGCGAGGAAGGTTTGCCGGGTCCGCCCAGATCTGCAGCAGCGCCTCGCGGCCACTTCGGGTGCGGAACGTCTCGTCACGACTGGACAGCGTTCCGGCGACGATGGCGAACAGATAACAGGGCTTGGGGTGCGGATCCTCCCACAGCGCGAAGTGTCGCCCTTCCTCGAGTTCTCCCGCGGCGACCCGATTGCCGTTGGACAGGAGCACGGGAAAACGAGCGCGGTCGGCGCGCAGGAGAACCCGGTATCGTGCAAGTACGTCGGGCCGGTCCGGAATCCAGGTGATGCGCCGCATGCCCTCCGCCTCGCACTGGGTGAACAGCACCTCGTTGGACACGTACAGGCCCATCAGGGTCGTGTTCTCCCGCGGCCGGATGCGGTTGCGGATGCGTAGCGTGAAGGCGGGCGAATCCGGCGCGGGCAGCGATAGCGCCGTTGCGTCGATGCGGTATTCGCCCGGCGCCAGCGCCCGCCCGTCGAGCTCGATGGCCAGCAGTTGCAGTTGCTCGCCGTCGAGCCGAAGTTCGGCGCCGTCCGCATCCGGATTGCGGCGTAGGTGCATGACCGACAGCACCTCGGTGCTGTCGGGGTCCAGGTCGAATTCGAGTTCGATCCGGTCGAGAAGGAATGGGGGAACCCGATATTCGGATCGGAGAACGCGCTGGGGCGCAGGCGGTTGCATAGGCCGCGATTCTACTGTCTTGCGAACCTCGGCATACGCGCCTGCGCGGAGGGATCTTGCGCCTACTGCATCGGCATCGTCATCATGGCCGGCGGCTCCGTCGCGTTGAGCGGGCGAACGGTTGCGGCGACGGCAATGTGATGTTGCCTGCCCGATGCGTCCACGACAAGGAGCGTGAGCGGCACGGTGTCGCCGACGTGGAGCGGCTTTTTCAGCCCCATCAGCATCAGGTGATAGCGGTGCTCGAGCGAAACCTCGACGCCGGCGGGCAAGGGCAGGCGGCGAATGGTGTGCATCGTCATCTCCGCGTTCACCATGCGCATCGAATGGATTCTTGCCATCGCCGCAACGGGCGATGCGGCGCCGACGAGCGCGGCGTCGTCACGGCTGACGATCCGGAGGAATACGCCGGCATCGGTCTGTCCGGCCACGGGCGCCCGGACCCAGGCATCGCGCACCGTGACGGAGAATCCGGGCGCAGGTGTGGCAGATCGGGAATCCAGGGGGAGGGCGGCCGCGGCGAGAACCGCGAGCGTCGAAGCCATGGCCAACCACGTGCGGCGATTCATGGGGAACTCCTTGTCGTTGTGGTGCATCGTGTTGAGAATCGTTTTCTGTGTTGCCCGTGCTCAGTACGCACCGTCATGGACTTATAAACGTATTTCATTCGTATTTACAGGCGGAAATGCTGTTGCCAATACGCATGATTTCGATCTGGGAACCAAAGTTATTGACAAATGTCAAACTGCTCAGAAAGGCGAACCCCAGAATGGCCGCGTGCGCGATTGGGGAGAGCGATTCGCGCCGTTCCAATTCGGAAACGGTCATTCTATCGACAGGAGACAGACAAATGGACACGCACTGGTGGATGGGCATCTTCATTCTCGTTACCTTCGTCGTTCCGGCGTTGTGCATTTTCGGAGACGATGGGTCGTGGCTGCGCGGCAAGACGGGGCAGGAACAGTAAGGTTCCCGCCATTCCGCAGCGGAAACGCCTCCGGGGAGCCGGGGGCGTTTTCGTATGAGCAATTGGGTTTCGCGTAATCCATGGCGCGGTACGCTTCGGTTTTTCCTTGAACGGAGCAGGAAGTCCGCCATGCCCAACATCCAGATCCAGATGCTGGAAGGTCGCAGCCGAGAGGAACGCCAGCGCCTCGCAAAGGCAATCACCGAGGCGACATGCAAGGTGCTCGACGTCCCGCCGACGGCGGTCGATGTCCTCATCACCGAAGTCAGACGCGAGAACTGGGTGACCGCCGGTCGAGCCTGGGACGAGTAGGTCCGGACGCTACGGCTGCGCGACCGCAGCAAAATCGCCGGCGTCGTGGCGCTCCGGCAACTGATCCGCTGCCGGTCCCCAGGTTCGGTTGACCATCCGGCCGCGCTGTACGGCGGGACGCCGGCCGATTTCCTCGGCCCACCGGATGACATGCCGGTATTCCTGCGCCGACAGGAATACCGCGGCATCATAGAGTTGGCCTTGCACCAGTGCGCCGTACCATGGCCAGGTCGCGATGTCGGCAATGGTGTAGTCATCTCCTGCGAGATAGCGGCTTTCCCGGAGCCGACGGTCGAGCACGTCCAGTTGTCGCTTGGTCTCCATCGCAAACCGATGGATCGCATATTCGATCTTCGTCGGCGCGTAGAAATAGAAGTGCCCGAATCCGCCGCCCAGATAGGGCGCGGCACCGACCTGCCAGAAGAGCCACGACAGGCATTCCGCCCGACCCGGTCCCGCGGGCAGGAATGCGTCGAATTTTTCCGCGAGATGGAGCAGGATGGCGCCCGATTCGAAGACGCGCACCGGTTCGGCTGCGCTGCAGTCCAGCAGCGCCGGAATCTTCGAGTTCGGGTTGACGGCGACAAAGCCGCTGCCGAACTGGTCGCCCTCGCCGATGCGAATCAGCCAGGCGTCGTACTCGGCGCCGCCGTGCCCGAGTGCCAAGAGTTCTTCCAGCAGGATCGTGACCTTCACTCCGTTGGGCGTGGCCATCGAGTAGAGCTGCAACGGATGGCGGCCCATCGGCAGTTCGTGATCGTGCGTCGGGCCCGCCACGGGGCGATTGGTATTGGCGAACTTGCCGCCGCTGGGCTTGTCCCACGTCCAGACACGCGGGGGAATGTAACCGACCGGATCGTTCATGACGTTCGCCTCCTGGTCTATCACGGTGACGCCGCCAGCCACAGGGTGGGTTGGTCGCCTGGGTTCACGGGAACGGCTCGGGATCCGACGGGGGGGAGTCCGCCTCCATGCTTGCGATGACGCCGAGCGCTTGGATTGCCGCGGCCTGTTGCGGCGTTTCGCCGGACGAGCGCAGCAGTGCGACGGCAGCGATCTCGGCGGCGCCGATCTGCTGCAAGGTCCGGTTTGCCTGGGCGTAGGTTTGCTTTCCCGCGGCCAGATCGGAGAGTGTGTGCTTGCGCGCCGCGGTTGCGAGGTGGGCAATGGAAATCACGCTCGGTTCGCCGGCGAAATACGTGGCGAAAAACCGGTCCTTGATGGGCTTGCAGGTGGTGCGCCACGCGCGCCAGTATGCGTCGATCGCCGATTTTTCCGGCGGCGTGGGGGTGGCGTCGTCGGCCAGCATGGAGAGCGGAATGTCGTCGAGTTCGGCCGGGCTGAGGGGGATCTTCCCCACGATCGGCTGCAATGCCGGACGGGAATGGAAGTCGCAGGCGGCGTTCATGGCCGCGAGATCGGACTGGTAGCGTTGCTGCGGGGTGGTCGCGCATCCGCCCAGTGCCGTCGCGGCAAGCAGGGTCGCAAGGATCGTCGCGGCTTGCCGATGTCGCCGTGGGGGGGCGCCGCATTCCCGGATACGCCGACTTCGTGCCATATCGCGCATTCGTGGTTGATCAAATGCCATGATGGTGGCATGGTATTGGGGTGTTCACCAGGGAATCCGGTTGCTTGAATCGAAGCAAAAGTCGATTTCGGTTCTCAATTTTGGAAAACCTCCCAGCGGTCAGTCTATCCGATTCCCCGAAGCCGAAACGAAGCGTTCATGCGCGAGACCGGATGCGGCGTTGACGACGTGGTCGGAAAAGATGATGGCATTGCGGAAATTTGGTATCACATTTGCATTGGACGACTTCGGTACCCGATACTCGTCGCTTTCCTACCGGTTCGGAAGGCCGGCGGCGATCGAGGAATTCGAAACCCACCGGATGCATGCAGCCATGGTTCAGAACGAAACCGCCGCGGTTTTCCGGAGAGTGAACTGATCGTCATGGGGTCTTCGGGTTGCATCGGAACGCGGGTTCCGGATCGTACGGGATGGCGCCCGTGTTGAAGCTCGACGTTGAATCCGTATACGGCCCGGGCACGGCAGCGGAGCTCGACGCCGCCCCGGACGCGCTCCTGCAGCAGGCGGCGCGGGAGTTCGTGCCGCATTTCTATGCCATATTCGCCGCGACGCCGGAGGGCGGCCCCATCCTGGGGCGTCTGTTGCCCGAGGAGTTTGCGCATCTCCAGGCCCGCCAGACCGAGCATTTCACGATGCTCTTCGATCCCCATCTGACACCGCAGCGTCATCTGACCGCCTCCCGGCAGTCGGGGCGCGTCCACGCGCTGATCGGCGTCGACCTGCTGATGGTTTCGGAGGCCTACACGCTCTACCAGCAATACCTGCAGGACGAATTGCTGCCCAAAATCGAGCCCTCCAGCCGGGATGCGTTCATGCGCGCCATCATACGGAGGATCTTGACGGATCTGCGGGGCCAGGCGCTCAGTTACCGGGGGATCGATGCCGAGGTGTCGAGCGCGATCGCGGAGATCGATCAATTGAGCCATGCCACCGCCAATTTCTCGGATCTGATCCGTGGCGCGATGGCCGTCATCGGCAACCTCGAAGGAAATTCTTCCGGTTTCTTTGCGCGGGTCGATCCGTCCGGCGAGTTGCGGATCGAGGCGTCGCAAGGAACGGCAGGACACCGATACCATCAGGCGATGATGCGCGGCGAGATCCCGAGGATCAGCGTCGACGCCAACCGGGATTCCGGTCGGGGCCCGGGCGGCGTGGCTTGGCGCAGCGGCAAGGTGGTGGTTTCGGATGCGTGGGCGTTGGAGGCCCGCAACGAACCCTGGAAAAAGGTGGGAATCGAATTGGGATTCCGCGCCAGCGCGGCGATCCCGTTGCTCGGTAGCGACGGGGAGTCGATCGCATTGCTGAGTTGGTACAGCCCATGGCCCGGGTATTTCTCAACCCCCCGGATGAGCAGTTTCTTCAACTACGTGCAGACTGCCCTCAGCCACGCGGTCAGCCGCCTCAATGCGGCGCCCGTCGTCGCACTTTCCCTGCGGCAGTCCTATCGCGGATGGATCGCGGCGGGACGCATCGCGCTGTTGTATCAACCGATCGTCGATTTGCGCACCGGCACGGTGACCAAGGTCGAGGCGCTGGCGCGACTGATCGACGATGACGGACGGATGGTGACGCCGGACCGGTTCCTGCCGGCATGCGGGTCGGAGGACCTGTTCACGTTGCTGCAAGCCGGCTTGCAGCGCGCCGGGGAAGACCGCGCGATCTGGGCGGAAGCGGGAATAAACGCCTCGATCGCGTTGAACTTTCCCGCCGAAGGCGTCGGGGATCCGCGCTATGAGCGCGCCATCTTTGATGCCATCGATCGTTTTCACTTTGCCAATGGCGGGCTGACGCTCGAGATCCTGGAGAGTCGCGAAGGCAGCGACCCCATCGGGCGCCAGCAGGCGTTTTTGCAGCGGCTCCGCGATGCGGGGGTTTCCATCGCCGAGGACGATCTGGGTTCAGGGCATAGCTCCCTGCTGCGGCTGGATCGTTATGCATTCGACGAAGTCAAGATGGATCAGGCATTGGTGCGCGGTTCCGTGAGCCGTCCGCAACGCGCCTTGGAGTTCATGCTGTACCTCGCCCGTCTGACCCATTCCCTCGGGATGCGCCTCACCGTCGAGGGACTCGAACATCGCGGCCTGATCGAAGCTGCGTGCATTCTCGGTGCCGATCAGGGCCAGGGATACGGCATTGCGAAACCGATGCCGATGGCTGAGATTCCGGGTTGGATCCGGCGGTTTCGCCACGATGTCAAACCGGATTGTCCGGAAACAGCGCTCGGCGCCATGGCGACCTACATGCTCTGGGACCTCGAAGTCGACATGCGCCTTGCCGATGGTGATGGCGGTATGGTGGATCGCAGGCAGGGCGTGAAGACGTTTTTGTCCAACCGCGGCTTGCAGCAGTCCGGACTGGCCCGGCTGATCGACGAGCACTTTGCATCGGGCACTTCGGCGCGGGCGAGAGTCCGCACCGGAGTCATCGACGGATTCACGCAGGTATGGCTCGACGAGATCGGCGGGGAAGCCGCCAGTTGATGTGTATTGGCGGACTTGTGCCCGTGGCGGGCGGAGGGGATGATCCACACCGGAGCCGTGAGGGAGGAGTCATCGCGTGAAACGGGATGCGGGTTTTCAGCCTGTGGGCCGGGTGGGCCGGGTGGGCCGGGTGGGCTTGGTGATGCTCATTCTTGTCGGGTCGTTGGCGCAAGGGGATCCCGCGTATGCCGACGGCTACTCCTACCGGACCTTGCCGTCGTTCCCGGCGATCCCCACCGAGGACAACTATCCGCCGCCGCCGCCCCTGCCGGATGCGGGGTACGACCAGTCCTACTACCCGCCGATCACGCCGTTGGATCAGGTGCAGGCAATTCCCGGCGATGCGGTGCCGGAATTCGGGGACGGAGAATATGACTACGCACCTCCACCCATGCCGGTCGTGAGCGTGTATCTGCAACCGGCGTTGGTGGAACCCCTGCCGATCGCAATCCCCTGGGCGCCGCCCCCCATGCTGGTCGAGGCGCCGCCGCCCATGCCCTTTTACGGTGCCATGTGGACGGGCGGATATTGGGCTTGGCAGGGGCAGTGGGTCTGGGCGGCGGGGCAGTGGATGGCCCCGCCGATGCCGGGGTACCTCTGGACGCAGCCGTACTACGAAAACCGCAATGGTATGGTGGTATTCATTCCCGGTTACTGGCGTAGTCCGGGGGCGATGTTCATGGCGCCGCCGCTCGCTGCGGTGGTTCCGGTCGTCCCTATCGGGCCAGGCGTGCTCGTCGGCCCCCGACCCATCGGCCCCAACGGTTGCTTCGTTCCGCCACCGCCGGGATCGCGTCTGGGTTTGATCGTTCCGGCACCGATCGGAACGGCACCCGCGGTGGTCGTCGGTGCGCCTCCCATCATCCGGGCCGGCATGCGCGCCGGGTTCGCGGGCGGCGGGCGGGTGCGCATCACCGCACCGGCGGGCGTTGCCGAAAGCGGACGCCCCGTGTCGCTCCTGGCGCCCGCCGCGGCCCGCCTCGCGGCAGCCCAGCATCCGGTCGTGCGCATGATGGCGCCGCCGCCGGCGGTGCGGACGCCGATGCGCGGATTTTCCCTGCGCGAAGCGGCGCCGCGGCTGCCACCGGCACGGCTCGTCCACCCGCAGATCAGTCGCCCGGCATGGCTGCAGCGTGGCCAGCAGCACCCGATGTGGACTCCCAGGAGAGCCGGGACCGCGCCGTCGTCGCGGGGGTTTGCACCGCAACGGTTCCGGCCGGAGGGCGCGCCGGCGCCGCGCATGCAACACAGCGCGGCCCCGCGGGCTCCGGTGCGCGGGGCGCCGCCGCGGCGCTTCGTGCCGCGGCACAACGCGGCGGCGCGTCCGGTATCGCGTCCGGCTGCGCGGATCGGGGGCGGAGAGCGGCGTCCGTAGGGTGGGCCGCTGCGCAGTTCCCTACGGCAATTCCTGCAACCGCTCGATCAACCATCCGAACCCGACCCGCTCCTGCTCCAGCCGCAGCCGGGGTTGGAGGCGGTCGAACCGGAGATCGTCGTAGACCGACGCCTCCACCGCCGTCAGGCGTGGCAGGTCGTGTCGAGCCGGTTCGGGTTCCTCGCCCCAGTGCGGACGGTGGGCGAGCAAGGTTTCCCGGTCCATCAGGAACGACCCTGCGTGCGGGAAGTACCCGCGCAGTTGATCGAGGATCGCGAAGCCGTGGGTGTCGAGGTCGCCCCAGTAGTAAAGGCGGCAGGAATCGAGCCAGGCGGCGCGTGCCAGCGCCTCCCAGCCGTAGCCGGCACCGAATACCGCGATCGCCCGAGGCACCGCAGGGAATGCGAGGAAATTGGTCTCGTTTTCGGTAATGAAGACACGTTCGACGGGCAGATCCAGGGCGGCGAAGCCCGCCGCGTCGAGCGTGATGTCGGACGGCGCCGCGCACCCGGGCAGACTGGGCAGCGCCGGGTCGAGCAGGCGGAACCGGATCCGCACCGGCCGGTCCAGGAAGCCGAAGCGGCGCGCGAACTGGCCGACGCCGTTGGCAGCGGGATCGACGGCTTCGGGCGGCAAGGCCGCGTCGAGCAGTTCGGTCAACGCCCCCCGGTGCGCCTCGATGAACTTGCTGTCCACCCCGGGCGCATCCACTTGACGCAGGTAGACGCCGGGGCGAGGGTGGGCCTGCAGCCAGGCGACCACCGCCAGCAGGCGCTCCCAGCGGTCGGCCAGTTCCAACGCCTGCAGCGGGCGCCGGGACAGCCACGCCAGCAGGGCCGGCTGCGTCGCCGCGGTCCGTCGCCATAATGCCTCGAAGCGCTGCGCGGGGCGGATCTTTCCAATGAATCCCAAGGCCGCCGGCAGCGTGTCGACCCAGACGGCTGCCGGCAGTCGCTGCGTACCCTGAACCCGATGACGCCAATCGTGCCAGTCGATCCGCACGTGCGGGGTATCGGCAACAGCGCGCACCCAATCGCGTACCGCCTCGAACCGGTCGGAAAGATCGGCGGCGCTCGGGAGGTTCAGGCGCAAGCGCAGCGGCCAAGCCATTTCGTTCGATACCGCGGCCCGCAGCAGGTCGCCGCGATCCCAGCGGCGCCGAACCTGGGCGCGCAGATCCTCCGGCGTGGTCCAGTTCACGACCCCGTTCCGCCGCCGGCGATATCCGCCGCGTTGTCCGCGCTTTTGTGCGCCCGGTACTCCGCGATCGACAGGCAACGCAGCCGCGAATCCCGCCCGCCTTCGTTGTGCACGAATCCTACGCTGGCGACGTAGGGTTCGATGATGTGGATCTTCTGCAGCGGCGTGACGATCAACAACTGCAGGTTGAGCTGCTGGAACAGGCGCAGCCCGTACTGCGCCGACTCGTCCGATCCACGACCGAAGGCCTCGTCGATGACGACGAAGCGGAACGACCGGGAGCGCACCGCGCCCCACTCCAGCCCGAACTGGTAGGCCAGGCTCGCCGCCAGGACCGTGTAAGCCAGCTTCTCCTTCTGGCCGCCCGACTTGCCGCCCGAATCGGAATAGTGCTCATGCTCGGCGTCGTCGGCACGCCAGCGTTCGCTCGCCGAGAACAGGAACCAGTTGCGCACGTCGGTGACCTTGGCGGTCCACCGCCGGTCGGCATCCGCAAGCCCTTCGCGGCCCCGAAAGCGGTCGATGATGGCCTTGACCTGCAGGAACTTGTCCTCCGAGTACTGCTCGTCGGCCGAGTCCGTCAGGGCGCCCTCGGTGCATGCCCGCAGATCCCGTTGAAAGTCGCGGATCTCGGCGTCCGGGCCGGGTTGCGTGACCAGGGCGATGTATCGGCCGGCGTTGTAGTCGATGGCCTGAAGCGACTGGTTGATGCGGTCGACCCGATCCTTGATCGTCTCGCGCTCGCGCGCGAGCTGGGCGTTGAAGTTGGCGATCTCGTTGATGGTGTTGACGTTGAGCAGGTCCTTGAACCGCGCTTCGAACCGCGGCAGGTCATCGCCCCGCAAGCCGGTGAGCATCCGCTCGTACTCGGGCAGCGCCGCGAGGCTCACGTCCATCTCGACGGTTTCGGCCTTGTACGCTTCCTTGAAGCCGCGCATGGCGTTGACGACGCGCTCGGTCAGGCGAGCCAGGCGCTTGTCTTCCGCATCGATACGATCCTGCAGCCATTTGCGCATCTCCTGTTCGCGGTTGTCGCAGGATTCGACCGACAGCTGATGCGCGCCAAGCGCCTCGGTGCGCCAGCCGTCCAGGCGCTCGACCTGCGCCGCAGTGAGCGGCGACTCGGCCCACGCTGCACCGGCTTGATCGCGCAGCGTCTGTGCCGCTTCCCGCTTGGCGCGCAGTTCGCCCCGTTTGCCGATGGCATCGCCGCGCTTGCCATCGAGTTCGCCCAGCCGGTTTTGCGCGGCTTGCAACTGGCGCCCCAGTTCCTGCAGGATGTTCGATGCCGCTTCCAGTCGCGCGCGTTCCTCGGAAAGGGATGCGATCCGGTGCGCCACGCTTATCCAGTCGATATCCGTGAAGCGGGTGAACTCTTCCAGGCGGACGAGCGTCTCCAGTCGACTCTGCAGTTCCTTGCGCGCCTGCCGGGTCTCGCCGATGCGTTGCGCCAGCGCGGCAAGTCGTTCCTCCTGGCGTTGCTGCTGCGCGCGCAACGCGCTCAGCTTGTCGGCGTTGCTCCAGCCGAGGACATAGCGGCCGCGGTCGTCGATGCGGCTGCGGTCATCCTTTTCGTGGCGCCCGCTCGGATCCTTGATCTGCCCGGCGCGGGTGATGGCGCGGGTTTCGCGGCGGAACTGTTCGCCCGTGTCGCAGCAGGCGACGTCGAAGCGGTTCCGAAGTTCCTGTTCGAGCCATTCGTAGTGTGGCGAATCCGGCTTGATGGCGACCTTTCGTACCAGTGACCGGGGATGCAGGCTTGCACCCGGAACGGCCCTTCTCGGTCGCACGTGGAAGTACACCAGGCGCGCGCCGAGGTGTTGGCGATCGACCCAGTCCGCGACGGCCTTGTAGTGGGCATCGGGCACCAGCAGTGCGAGGCCGAATCCCCGCAGCATCCGCTCTGCGGCGCCTTCCCACTCGCGCTCGTCGTCGCGGATCTGAATGAGCTCGCCCGCGAAGGATAGTTCGTCCGGGGCGATGCCCAGCACTGCGCACAGCCCGTCGCGGATGCGGACCTGGGCGGCGTCGATGTTGCTCCTGCGCCGTTGGAGACTGTCGATCTCCTCCGCCAGGGCGGTGTGCGCTTCCCGCCCTTTCCGGAAGGCGAAGTCCTCCTCGCGCTCGCGGTTGTCGAGGTCCGCGATGCGTTCGCGCAGGCTTTCGGCGCGCTGGGTGATGCCCCGCTGTTGGACGAGGAAGCCGGGTTCGTCGGTCGGTGCCGCTTCGTCGATGCG
>JAJYBQ010000223.1 GCA_021778935.1 Pseudomonadota bacterium
GGATGCCCGCGCATCGAGATCCGCCAGGCGTGCGCGCGTTGCCTCCCCCGCGTCGGCCGGCAACGGGCGATGCCGTTGGTCATCGGCAAGCGCAGCGACTATGTGATTGCCCGCGGCGCGCCCGAACACGACGATATCGAGCAGCGAGTTCGTTCCCAGCCGATTGGCACCGTGCACCGATACGCACGAACACTCGCCGATCGCATACAGGCCCGGCACGACCGCCTCGGGGATGCCGTCGCGGGGTGCAACGACCTGCCCGTGAATATTCGCCGGAATGCCGCCCATCATGTAGTGGATCGTCGGCACCACCGGAATCGGTTCGCGGATCGGATCGACGTTGGCAAACTTGATCGCGATGTCGCGGATCGACGGCAGGCGCTTGAGGATGGTCTCCGCGCCGAGGTGATCGAGCTTGAGCTGGACGTAGTCGCCGTTGGGACCACAGCCGCGCCCCTCCTTGATCTCCTGGTCCATCGAACGCGAGACGAAATCGCGCGGCGCGAGATCCTTGAGCGTCGGCGCGTACCGTTCCATGAAACGCTCGCCGCGCGCATTGAGCAGGATACCTCCCTCGCCGCGTACCCCCTCGGTGATCAGAATACCTGCCCCCGCGACCCCGGTGGGATGGAACTGCCAGAACTCCATGTCCTGCAGCGGCAAGCCCGCGCGGGCGACCATGCCGAGGCCATCACCGGTGTTGATATAGGCATTGGTCGACGCGGCAAAGATCCGGCCGGCGCCCCCGGTGGCGAGCACCGTGAATCGGGATTCGAAGATCGAAACCTCGCCGGTCTCCATCTCCAGCGCGACCACGCCCACCACCGCACCTTCCGCGTCACGCACCAGATCGAGGGCCATGTACTCGACGAAAAACTGCGTGCGCGCGGCCACATTGCACTGGTACATGGTGTGCAGCAGGGCATGGCCGGTACGGTCCGCCGCCGCGCAGGCGCGGGGAACGGGCTTTTCGCCGAAGTTGGCCGAATGCCCGCCGAACGGCCGCTGATAGATGGTTCCGTCGGCATTGCGGTCGAACGGCATGCCCAGGTGCTCGAGCTCGTACACGGCTCCGGGCGCTTCCCGGCACAGAAACTCGATTGCGTCCTGGTCACCGAGATAATCGGACCCCTTGACGGTATCAAACATGTGCCAGAGCCAGTTGTCTTCCCCCATGTTGCCGAGCGAGGCGCCGATGCCCCCCTGCGCGGCCACCGTGTGCGATCGGGTGGGAAACACCTTCGTGAGCACCGCCACGCGCCGCCCGGCGCGTGCCAACTGCAGCGCGCAGCGCATTCCGGCACCGCCCGCGCCGACGATCACCGCATCGAACCTCCTGCGGGGGAAGCTTCCCAAGGACATTCACACGCTCCACATGATCTGCACCGACCAGACGAAGCAGGCCGTCAGCCACAGAACCGTGCCGACATGCAGTGCCAAACGCAGTCCTACCGGCTTGATGTAGTCCATCCAGATATCGCGCATCCCGACCCAGGCGTGGTAACACAATGCGGCCGCCGCCAGCGTGCCCAGCAACTTCATCGGCATGGGACGAAATGCGCCGACCCAGCGGGCATGATCGACTCCGCCCGCTGCCGCGAGCTCAGCCGCGAGAACCAGCAAGAACGCCAGCAGCACCACCGCCGTGATGCGCTGGGCGAGCCAGTCCCGCAGGCCGTAATGCGCCCCGACCGCCGTCCTCGCCGGGCGATGCGTCATCCCGCGCCCCCCGGCAGCCCGAACAACCACAGCCCGAAGAGTCCGGCGAGCGTGAGGCTGACCCCGAACACCGCGATCGCACTCTTGCGCGCCGACGCGCGATCGACGCCGCGATGCAGGTCGAGCAGGAGAAATCGTACTCCCGCGCACGCATGGTGCATCAGGGCCCAGAACGCGCCCAGCAATACCAGCTTGAACCACCCCGAACCGACACCTCGCGCGACCCGCGCGAACCCGTCGGGCGAGGCCAGGCTGTCGGCGAACCACCGCAGCGCGAACGGCAGCAGCAGGAACATCGCCGCGCCGCTCACCCGATGCAGGATCGACAGCACGCCCGCGATGGGCAGGCGGTAATGAACCAGATCTGCGATCCGGATGTTCCGGCTGGCTAGCGATCCGGGTCTTCGGCTTGTTTGCATGGTCGTCATCGAAGCGTTCGCGCTCGCATCACATCTGGCCTTGGGCAACCCTCGGCGGGCAACAACCGACCCCCGTACGACATGCCGCGATCGTAGCGGAAAACGGTTTCGGCGTATCCTTGGACCATACCACGGTGCGCCGCGCGCACGCTCCGCAGGAGGTCTTTCGCCATGCTCCGCACGCCCAGTTCCCGACCCGTTCAGATCGCCATCAGCGGTGCCGCGGGCCAGATCGGCTACGCGCTCACGTTCCGGGTGGCAGCCGGCGACATGCTCGGCCCCGAACAACCCATAGCGCTGCGGCTGCTCGAAATCCCCGACGAACGGGCGCAGAAGGCACTGCGCGGCGTGATGATGGAACTCGAGGACTGCGCGTTTCCGCTGCTCGCCTCGCAACAGGCGTTCGACGATCCGCGGGACGCGTTCCGCGACATCGACGTTGCGCTGCTGGTGGGCGCCCGGCCGCGCGGCCCGGGCATGGAACGCAAGGATCTGCTGGCCGCCAATGCGCAGATTTTTTCTGCGCAGGGCAAGGCCCTCAACGACGTCGCCAAACGCACGGTGAAAACCCTGGTGGTCGGCAATCCGGCCAACACCAACGCGTACATCGCGATCCGCTCGGCGCCCGATCTCCCCCCGCGCAATTTCACGTCCATGATGCGGCTCGACCACAACCGCGCGGTGGCGCAGATCGCCGCGCGCATCGGCCAGTCGGTAGACCGGATCGAACGGCTCTTCGTGTGGGGGAACCATTCCCCCGCGATGTGCCCCGACTACCGCTTCGCCACTGCCGCCGGCCGTTCCGTGCCGGAGTGGATCGGCGACGAGACCTGGAACCGCGAAACCTTCATTCCCATGATCGAACGGCGCGGTTCGGCCGTGATCGAAGCGCGCGGCCTGTCGTCGGCCGGATCAGCCGCCAATGCGGCCATGGACCATATGCGCGACTGGATCTATGGCACGGAGGGGCGATGGACGACGATGGGCGTGCGCTCCGACGGCTGCTACGGCATTCCCGAAGGGCTGGTCTGCGGGCTGCCGGTCACCTGCCACGACGGCGACTATGAGATCCTCCGCGACCTTCCGCTCGACGATTTCGTGCGCTCGTACGTCGAACGCTCCGCCGCCGAACTGCAGGAGGAACGGCACGCCATCGAGGCACTATTAAAATCACCCGGTTAATACGTCAAACCATCCGACACCCACGACATGACGACCGCGAATGATCCGTTCCGCAGCCTTCGCGCCCTGCCGGGCGCCAAGGGCCTGCGCTATTTCGACCTCTCCGCCCTGGAACGCGCCGGCCTGGGAACGGTCTCGCGCCTGCCGATATCGATCCGCATCGTGCTCGAATCGGTCCTGCGCAACTGCGACGGCAGGAAGGTCACCGAGGAGCACGTCCGCACGCTTGCCGCGTGGAAGCCCAACGCCGAGCGGGTCGAGGAGATCCCGTTCGTCGTCGCCCGCGTGGTGCTGCAGGATTTCACCGGCGTGCCCCTGCTCGCCGACCTCGCCGCGATGCGCAGCACGGCAGCCCGCGTCGGCCGCGACCCCAAGCGCATCGAGCCGCTGGTACCGGTCGATCTTGTGGTCGATCACTCCGTGATGATCGACCACTACGGTTCCGCCAAAGCGCTCGACCTGAACATGAAGCTGGAATTCCAGCGCAACCGCGAGCGCTACCAGTTCATGAAATGGGGCATGCAGGCGTTCGACACCTTCGGCGTCGTGCCTCCCGGA
>JAJYBQ010000018.1 GCA_021778935.1 Pseudomonadota bacterium
CGAACGCCTTACGCTGGAGGCGGGAGACCGGGTGGAACGCGGGCAGCTCCTCACCCGCATGCGCAGCCGCCTTTCCCGCTGCAATGGCTTCCCGCGGTCTTCCGAGTTGCAGGAGGGAGGAAACGAGAAGCCGCACGGCAGTGGAATTTTCCGGATCTGCGGCGCAGGCTCGCTCTGCGTAGGATTTTGCCGAGGCAAAGTCACCCTGTTCCAATGCGGAATTCCCTGCCAAGAACGCAATGCGCTGCATGTCCTGGTCCGGAAGGGTGGTGATTGCCTCTCCAGTGGGAAACCGAGGTGGTGCGACCGGAAAAATCGTCCCGCGTAGCGGATCGGCGAACAAGGCGGCCAAGCGGCGACCCGGCGCGGAGGGCTTTCCGATGCGCATACCGGGTAAGACTTGCACTGCGTAGTCGGCATGTTCCGGGATCTCGCGCTGGAACTCGGAGTAGCGATCGCCGACGAAATCCTGTTCCACGTTCGTGAACGGCAGGACGAGTTCCGCGGCCTTGCCGCGCAACGCATCCACGCCACGGTCGCGAATTTCTCCCATTGCGGCGAACGCATCCGCGCAGATGATTTGCAGTGCGGTTTCGGGAAACTGGTACCGGGCAGTCCAGAATGCGGTCCAGCCGGTTTGCGTCTGCTCAATGTATCGGAGGATGGATCGGGTCAGCAGGAAGGTGTCGGATTCGACGTGGACAATCTTGCGGAAGCCGTAGCGTTCCGCGATGTCCAGCGAAAAAAAGAAGCTGCGCCACCATCCGGGATAGGTGGTGATGCCCGAGCGCCCGAGATTGTTCGGAAATCGGATCAGGGCCTTGCGTGGGAGGGGGCCCCGTCCGATGTTCTTCGCCGGGATTGCCGCCAACAGCCCGCCATCGGGTTCAAACGGCGATCCGTCGTCGATCATTGCCACGGCGCCGATATGCCACGGCAGGGAGAGATGATGGTCGAGCCAGCGAACATAGCGGCTCTCCCACGTCGCCGGGTCACGGAAGAAGCTGGTGCAAAAAACCAGGGTGTGGCTGCCGGGCATCGTGGATCGCGCGCCTTGTCTTCGGGGTTGAACGCTCGAGTTCTTCGCGGCGCCGGTACGCCGTTCTACGTCGCTCCGGCGGCAACGATGCCGACGATGGCGAGATTGGATCGGCGCAATATTACGGTTCCCCGGTCGAACTTGCCGTTGATCGGCAATGTGATCGCTTCGTTCGCGGGAACGTGTTTTTCGCGCAGTATGCGGGCAACCGCAGCATGGAGCGGTCCCGCTTTGGGAAGGCGGGAGACGGCAATTGCACGCTTCGCGGCATCCGTCCCGGCCGCGGGCCATGCAACGTAGTATCGCGGCATGTCCTTGATGTCGGGCCCCCCTTGAACCGCGGAAAGAACAATGCGCGCCGCGTCCGCCTTGTCCGGTGGGAAACGCGCCTCGACGAACGCCGGCCCGAAAAGTGGCAGGGACGCAAACGGCGTGCCCGCTGCCTTGGCCAGTTCTGTGGCGCTTAGTTCGTTGGCATGCTCGATGTCAAACTGCCCCGCGCTGTAGACCACATAGACGGGGCGCGCTGTGAACGCCGTGTGGAGGCCGTATCCCAGCGCCGCTAGTTGTACACCACCGATGATGGCGAGATCTCGAGCTAGGTGTGCGTGCGGCTTCGTGGGCGACGCGGCGACGAGCGTGCAGAGGGGACCGGCGCCGATGTCGACCCCGGCCATGACCAGCAGGATCGAAAAAATATTATCCAGTTGCGCGAGGGGTGGCGGGTACCCGACGAACACGACCAAGGCCGCCGCCGATCCAACAACCAGAGCGCTGATCGTGAGATGGGCGAGGACGAATCGCAGGCGATACCGCATACCGGCCATTTTGCGGGATGAACGCGCTCGGACTATGCAAAAACAGGCCAGCGTCCTCGCCGGAAACCGGCTGCAGAGGCTGGCCTGTATTGGGACGGGAACCGGAGGCGATCCGCAGTGAAATGCGGGGGGCTCCAATTCCCTGGCCAGGACAGTCGGAATGACCTATTGACAGCTTGATGGAGCATATTGAGCGGGTAGCGTCGCCGCAACCGCGGGGGTAACTCCACTGAAACCATCCTTTGTGGCAGTCACGCTCGTGGTCGATTCGCAGGCCCAGTCGATGGAGCCGGCATCACCAGCAGTGGTCGCCGCCGTAGCAAGAGAAACCACTGTCGTTTGGCCGGAAACGGAAATACCGGGGATCAGGTCCAGAATCATCCCCTGAATCTGTACCGGAGCCGCGCTGTTCGCGCCACCAAATGTGATGGCGATGTCGCCGCTCGCCGGGTCGATCTGGATGGCGGACACGTACTTGGATGAGGGGGGGGAGGTGTTATAGGCCGCAGCCGCCGCGCTCAATCCCGTTACGCCACCAGATGTATATCCCTCGCCCACCGCCGTCTTGGCGGCGTCGGCCAAGCTCAGGCCCTCGGTCACCTTCGCGCGAATGGTGTACGTCTGATATTGTGGGATCGCGATGGCCGCCAGGATGCCGATGATCGCCACGACGATCATCAGTTCGATCAGCGTGAAACCGCGCTGGATTTTGTCTTTCATGGGTGGACTCCTTGCTGTTTGTCCGGCATTGAGCCGGGTTCCGAAAGCTTCTAAAGCAAGGAACGTACCAAATTATTCGGCCATGATGTGCGAGAGATGGCCGGTGTTTGGCGATGATTTGCGGGCCGGGCTGACGAAAGGTGGCAGCTTGGTGACGGATCTTGTCAGTCGCCCGCCCGTTCCTCGTCACTGACAATTGGTCGGCGCATATCGGCTCGGCAACGGCGTGGCGGGCATTTCGACCGGAAGTTGTTGCTGGGTCGCCGTGATCGAGGTGGAACTCGCGCAGGCCCAGTCGACCGTGCCGGTCTCCCCGGCGACGAGGACGGCTTTGTTGATGGACGGCGTGAGCATCAACTGTGTACCCGCCAATTGCGGCACCAAAGGCGAATAGGTAATGGTGATGGCGCCCGGATGGGCGGGATCCGCATTGAAGTCGGCGATCCGGATGGCGGAGACGTATTTGCTCTGTGCGCCCGCCCCGGATTCTTGGGCATTCCAGTAGGCTGCAGCGGCACTAAGGCCGGTCATCCCTTCCGAGACGAAGGACTCGGCGACCGATTCCTGCGCCGGCGCGGCAATATTCAACCCTTCCATTGCTTTTGATCGGGTCGTATAGGTCTGGTACTGGGGAATTGCAATTGCCGCCAGGATGCCGATGATCGCCACGACGATCATCAGTTCAATGAGCGTGAAGCCGGACTGGACCGGGGCCCAGGATTTCGTGAGACGGGTCGAAGGCATGTCAAAATTAAATGGAGCAGGTGGGGAGGCAATTCGCACCGTGTTTGCGGTTCCGTATGCAAGAGTTATACCAAAAATAGGGGATATGGAGCGGAGATCGTGCCCATGATTGCGGGTTGGTTCAGACGTTGGTTAGTCAAGGAACCCGGTGGAGCAGCCGCGATGTCTGCCCAACCGCCTTCCTCCGCGCCCCTGTCGGCCGATCGGCTGGCGGAGGAAATGCGCTCGGTGCAAACCGATCTTGTCCAGGGGCGCAACGACGCGGCGCTGGCGCGTGTGGAGGCGTTAGCGCGCAGCAACCCGGACGAACCCGAGGTGCAAACGCACCTGGGTGTCAGCCGCCATTTGATGGGCGATATCGCCGGAGCGATCGAACCGCTGATGATGGCCGTGCGGCTCGACCCCAAAAATGCCCGCGCCTACTTCTTTCTTTCCGTAAGTCTGGCCTCGGAGGATCAGCCGGAGGATGCGCTGGTCGCCGTGCGAAATGCCTTGGCCTATGCGCCGCGGACCCAAAGTTATCTAGTTCAGGCAGGGAACCTGAGCGGCCGATTGGGTGCGGTGGCGGATGCGGTGCGCTATTTGAACGATGCATGGGACATTGATCATGACGCCTTGGGGCCGTTGTATCAGATGGAGATCCTGGCTCAGCAGACGCTGAAGAATCGTAGCGTCTACGAGCGCAGCCCCAAAATGGCCGATGCCCGTCGACGAGTGATCAACCGTTTGCTGGCGGCATATCGGAAGAAGGGGCTGGACGCTGAGCAATTGGCGGGACTGATCGCGCTGTTGTCGGGTACGCCCGAACGCTTTTCCCAGGCCGTGGAGCTGGCGAAAGCGGCCACGGATTTCGAGCCGATGCGATATGACCTCGCGCAGCAGATTTTCCTGACGTTCTGGGCGGCGGGGGAACTGGAACTGGCGCTACGGTTTGCCGAGGCGTGTTATGAGCAGGAACCGGATAGCGGCATGTATCGCGAACCAATGTTGAGCGCATGGCTCGCGTCGGGACACGAGCAGTGGATCTCCGCCTGGCGCATGTGGACGGAAGGTCTCTACGAATCCAAGCCCCATGTCTACCCGCAGACGGCGCCGTTGTGGGGCGGTGAACCGCCGGATGGCTGCAAGATCCTCGTGCTGCAGGACCAGGGGATCGGCGACACGATCATCGGCTTCCGGTTCCTCCCCCTACTGGCGGCGCGGGGCATCCGGTTCGACTGGTGGGTCAACGCGCCGCTGGCGGAGTTGGCGGCCGAGGTGCCCGGTTACGAAAACATGATCCGGGTTCCCCATCTGCCCGACCCGCTCGATTACGACTGCGCCTTCGTCGTTCCGCCGTTCGGGCTCATCGCCGCGCTGCACCTGAGCCGCGAGGAGATCCGGAATCCCCCGGTGGTCCGTCCGCCCGCCGACCGCGCCCCCGAATTGCGCGCCCGCGTCCGCGCGCTGAGCGGGGCGCGTATTGGGCTGATCTACGGCGGCAATCCCCAGCGCCGCGACGACTGGCTGCGCAGCCTGCCCTGGGAGTTCGTCGAAATGCTGGGGCGCATCGAGGGGGTGAGTTGGGTCAACCTGATGGTGGACGAACGGCCGGACAAGGCGCGCGCGATCGAGACGCTGCGGATGCTCGACCTCATGCCCGAGGTGCGCGACTTCGCCGACACCGCCTGCGTGATCGACGAACTGGATGCCGTCGTGGCGGTGGATTGTTCGGCGGCGCACCTCGCGGGGAACCTGGCCAAGCCGCTTTGGGTCCTGGCGCCGACGATCTGCGATTGGCGCTGGCAGGTCGGCGACGACACCCGGCCCTGGTGGCCGACGGCGCGGCTCCTGCGTTCGGAGGCGCCGGGGCAGTGGAAACGGCCGCAGGCGGAAATCGAGCCGCAATTGCGGGCGTTCGTGCGGGAGCGGTCGTCGGCTTGAAGGGTTGCGGCGAGGGGCGTCCGCGCCGGGGCGGGATTACGCCGTCGCTGCGAGTTTCATCGCCAGTTCGGAACCGATCCGCTTCGCGAATTCCTGCGGGTAACCGCCCTCGATGAGCGCCCATTGCAGGTTGTTGACGAGCGAGGATTTGCCGTAGAACCCCAGGTTCGCGCGGCGCTGGTAGCCGAGCGCGTTGCCGACCAGGATCTCGAATTCCGCGGCCACGCGCTTTTCGTCCTCGATGCGTTCCCGCGGCAGGCGTTTGGCGAACTGCCGTGCTAGGTCCTTGCCTTGCGCGGCAATCGCGGAACGGGCGGTGAGGTCGGACAGGAATCCCATCGAAACGCTCCGGACGGTCGGGAACGGCGGATGCTAGCACCGGTTCGCGACGCGGTGGGACCGGATCCGCGACACCGGCTTGGCCGGACCCGCCGTCGTAAATCGAGGGGGGAAGTCGCTACCGACTGCGGCAGGGCGGAGCAG
The DNA here is from genome assembly GCA_021778935.1 of Pseudomonadota bacterium. The sequence goes on from JAJYBQ010000018.1 coordinate 5,728, forward strand.
CACGCCGGGCGGTACGTTCCGCGGTCGTACAAACGGACCGATGGACATTTCATGTCTCTCGTTTTCCGATTCGAGCGCGCTCAGTTCGATCCGCGCGCCAGCGTCTCCGGCAAGCGGTCGATGGCGTCCCAGGCCAGCGCGTAGGAGTGGCTGCGGGGGCCGCTGTCTGCGCCCCCCCAGATCACGACGGGTCGTTCGCTGTTGCGTTCTCCAACCGTTTCCCGCCACGCTGTGAGTCCGCGCTCCCAGTCGCCGGCGAAGGTCGCTCCCGACTTGATTTCGATGCCGAGCAGGCGCGGGCCATCGTCGAGAACCAGGTCGACCTCGCGTCCGTTGGAGTCGCGCCAGAAGTAGGGCGGGCGCAGGTTGCCGTGGTTCCATCGGTGCTTGACGATGTCCACGATGACGCCGTTTTCGAACAGCGGCCCGCGCAGCGGGTGCATGGTCAGCTGGGACGGGTCGGCGATCCCCAGCAGCCATGCGGCGAGGCCGGTGTCGCAGAAGTAGAGCTTGGGCGTGCGCACCAGGCGCTTGCCGAAGTTGCGGTGGTAGGGCGCAACGCGCAGCACGAGGTAGCTCGCCTCCAGTACGTCGAGCCAGCTCCGCGCGGTCGGCTGGGATACGCCCGCGTCGGCGGCCAGGCTCGCCAGGTTGATCAGCTGCCCGATGCGCGAAGCGCACAGCGAGATGAAGCGCCGGAAGCGTCCCAGATCGTGCAGGTTGACGATCATGCTCCGCGGGTCGGTGGCCGCGAACTCCCGCGTGTCGGGATTCTCCAGGGAGACGTACGGCAGGTGGGGGAACACCGCCCGCGCCAGCGTCGTTTTGCCGGACTGGCGGGGGCCGGTGAGCAGGACCGCAGGGAAGCTCGCGGCCAAGCGGAGCAGCTGCGGCTGCAGATCGCGTGGGATCATGCTATTTCAAAGTCGTATTTTGAAACATCCTGGCCGGCTTCGTCGGCGAACGCAACGCGCAAGCGCCCCCTCATCCGAACAGTCCTACCGGGATGCGGGAACGTGGGGCGCGCACGCAGGTGCGGGCTGGACTATCTTCCCTCATGGGAGGCAATGCGTCGCCCTGCTCGGTATCCGGGGCAGCGGCGGCAACGATGGCAGGTGCTGGCGATGGATTGGGAAGCATCAGGTTTTCCGGCGGGTTCTTCGACATTCGATGCCGGGTTGGCGGGATGGCGTGCGCGTCAGGCTGGGCAGGGTCCGGATCCCGAAAGCGGGGCGGGCGGCGACGGAGACGATGGGCGGGTCGTGGCTCCGGGGGCGATGCGTGCCCGCTGCGGGCTGCGCTTCCCCGGCATGCTGTATGCGGCCGTGGCCTCGGTCGTGGGCGCGGCACCGTCCGAACCGGACCTGGCCGTGGCACGGCAACATGCGGGCATCGTCCGGGTGCTGGCGATCGCCGCAATGCCCGCGGATGCCCCGGACACCCCGGATGCACCCCCGGCAATCGCCGTCGTGGCGCGCGGCGCCGCGCTGGCCCGCAAGGGGCTGGCCGGCCTGTTCGGAGTTGCCGCGGCCGGTGCCGCGGCGCCGGCCGAGGAACCGGTCGAGCGTTGCGCCGCGCAATGGCGGAACGGCCATCTGCGGCTGTGGTTGCCGACCTGGGACGTGGCGTTCTATCGCGCGGCGGTGGCCCAGCTTGCTGGTCTGCCGGAACGCCGGGTCGAGGTTTGCACGGCGGGGACCGGTTCGGAAGCCGGGATCGCCCCGGGTATCGTCGCGGCGCTCGCCGTCGCCGGGTCGCTGTCCCCGGCGCCGGTACAGGTCGCCCGCTACCGGCTCTCCGTTGCGTGAACGGGCCGCCGGAGCAGCGCAGCAGCCTTATTGCGCGGTTTCCGTGATGATTCCCCCCCCCAGGCAGGCTTCGCCGTCATAGAGCACGGCCGATTGCCCGGGCGTGGCGGCCCATTGCGGGCCGTCGAATCGCAGGCGGAAGCCGCCCGCATCTTCGGCCGGCAGGAACGTGCAGGGAGCATCCGCCTGCCGGTATCGCGTCTTGGCCGTACACCGCAATCCGTCCCCGCCTGGCGGGGTCTGGGGTGGTTCGCCGGCGATCCAGGACGCCTCGGTCGCGGTGAGCGTATCCGCGAGCAGCCAGGGGTGGTCGTGGCCCTGGACGACGTACAGGGTGTTGGCCGCGAGATCCTTGCGCGCGACGAACCAGGCGTCGCCGCTGCCGTCGCGCTGGCCGCCGATGCCCAGACCCTTGCGCTGTCCCAGGGTGTAGAAGGAAAGGCCCATGTGCTCGCCCACGGTCCGGCCGTCGGGGGTGCGGATCGGGCCGGGCTTCGTCGGCAGGTAGCGGTTGAGAAACTCGCGGAACGGCCGCTCGCCGATGAAGCAGATCCCGGTCGAGTCGCGCTTGGCGGCGTTGGGCAGGCCGATGCGCCGGGCGATCGCGCGCACCGCGCTCTTGTGCAGTCCGCCCACCGGAAACACCGCGCTGGCGAGCTGCTCCTGCGTCAGCCGGTGCAGGAAATAGCTCTGGTCCTTGCTCGGGTCGACCCCGCGCAGCAGCGCCACGCGCCCGTCCGTTTCCCGCACCCGCGCATAGTGCCCGGTGGCGATGCGCCGGGCACCCAGCCGGCGGGCATGGTCGAGGAACGCCTTGAACTTGATCTCGGAATTGCACAGCACGTCCGGATTGGGTGTTCGCCCGGCGGCGTATTCGCGCAGGAATTCGGCGAACACGCGTTCCTTGTATTCCGCCGCGAAGTTGACCGCTTCGAGTTCGATGCCGAGTACGTCCGCGACGGAAGCCGCATCGATCCAGTCCTGGCGGGAGGAGCAGTATTGGCCGCCGCTCCCGTCGTCGCCATCGTCGTCCTCCCAGTTTTTCATGAACAGGCCCGTGACGGCATAACCCTGTTCCAGAAGCAGGTATGCGGAGACGGCGGAGTCGACCCCCCCGGAGAGACCGACGACAATAGGTTCCTTGCTCATAAAATGCTAAATTCTACGGTTCCTCAACGCTCCCCCCGGCATGTCGCGCCTTCCTCGCTCCCCCGGGGGGCGGGCAGGGATGGGGGCGGGTGCCACGCATCTTGCAAAAATCGATAGGAAGAAGCCTATGCTGATCGGAGTGCCGGCCGAGACCCGGTCAGGCGAAACGCGCGTTGCGGCCACCGCCGAAACGGTCAAGCGCCTGGTCGCGCAGAAACACCCCGTGGTCGTCCAGGCGGGCGCGGGGCTGGCTGCCGGCCAGACCGACGAAGCATACGCCGCCGCCGGTGCGGCCATCGGTTCCGCGGCCGACGCGTTCGGGGCGGAGGTGGTGCTCACGGTGCGCCGGCCGGGCGCGGCCGAACTCGCCGCGATGAAGCCGGGCACCGTGCTGGCGGGCATGCTCGAACCGTTCGATGCGGACGGAATCGCGGCGATGAACGCGGCGGGGCTCACGGCCTTCGCGCTCGAAGCCGCGCCGCGCACGACGCGCGCGCAGAGCATGGACGTGCTGTCGTCCCAGGCCAATATCGCCGGCTACAAGGCGGTGCTGCTTGCCGCCAACACCTACGGGCGGCTGATGCCGATGCTGATGACCGCGGCCGGGACGATCAAGGCGGCGCGCGTCGTGATCCTGGGGGCCGGCGTGGCCGGCCTGCAGGCGATCGCCACCGCCAAGCGGCTGGGTGCGGTGATCGAGGCGTCCGACGTGCGTCCGGCGGTCAAGGAACAGATCGAATCGCTGGGCGCGAAGTTCATCGATGTGCCCTTCGAGACCGACGAGGAACGCGACGCCGCCAAGGGAACGGGCGGCTACGCGCGGCCCATGCCGCCGAGCTGGCTGGACCGGCAGAAGGCCGAGGTGGCCAAACGCATCGCGCAGGCCGACATCGTCATCACCACCGCGCTCATCCCGGGCCGCAAGGCGCCCATCCTGGTGACCGAGGACATGGTGCGCTCGATGAAACCCGGCTCGGTGGTGCTGGACATGGCCGCCGAGCAGGGCGGCAACTGCGCGCTGACCGAACCGGGAACGACGGCCGTCCGCCATCACGTCCACCTCATCGGGCTGGGCAACCTGCCGGCGCTGGTGCCTGCGGATAGCTCGGCGCTCTATGCCCGCAACCTGCTCGACTTTCTCAAGCTCGTGCTCGACAAGGACGGGAAGTTTTTCATCAACCAGGAGGATGACATCGTGCGCGCGTGTCTGCTGTGCCACGGTGGGGAGATCCTCCGCAAATAGTTTTGCGCGGTTGCCACCGCAGTAACCACAGTAGCTGACGGATGTCCGCTCCCGCAGGCGAGGAGTGGGTACCCGACGAGCCGGCGGGAGCGGATATCCGCCGGCGGCACCAGAGAACGAACGGGACAATCATGGAAGTCGTCAATCACACGGTTATCAACCTCATCATCTTCGTGCTCTCCGTCTATGTCGGGTACCACGTCGTCTGGACCGTTACGCCGGCGCTGCACACGCCGCTCATGTCGGTGACCAACGCCATTTCGGCGATCATCATCGTCGGCGCGATGCTCGCGGCCTCGCTCACCGCCACGCCGCTGGGCCGGGGAATGGGCATCGCCGCGGTGACGCTGGCTTCGGTCAACGTCTTCGGCGGCTTTCTGGTGACCCGACGCATGCTCGAGATGTTCCGCAGGAAGGATCCCAAGCCGGGTTCTGCGGACTCCGCGAAAAAGCACTGAGGCGGGGGCCGCGATGTATCTGAGAATGAACCTCGTTGTTCTCTTGTACCTCGTCGCATCGGTGTTCTTCATCCAGGCGCTCAAGGGCTTGTCGCACCCGTCGACCGCACGCCGCGGTAACGTCTTCGGCATGACCGGCATGGCGATCGCGGTGGTCACCACCGTTGCGGTCGTATTGCAGTTCCATCCGGGGGCGGCCGGCGCCGGCGTGGCGCGGATCCTCGTCGGACTGGTGCTGGGCGGTGGCATCGGCGCCTACATTGCGCGCACGGTGCAGATGACCAAGATGCCGGAGATGGTCGCCTTCATGCACTCGATGATCGGCTTGGCGGCGGTGTGCATCGCCGTGGCCGTGAAGGCGGAGCCCTGGGCGTTCGGTGACACCTCCTATGGCGGGGCGATCCCGCTGGGCAACAGCATCGAGCTGTTCATCGGCGCGTTCATCGGCGCCATTACCTTCTCGGGCAGCGTCATCGCCTTCGGCAAACTGTCCGGGCGCTACAAGCTGCGGGTGTTCCGCGGCGCGCCGGTGGTGTTCCAGGGCCAGCACCTGCTCAATCTCGTCCTGGCCGGCACCATGATCGGCATGGGCATCGGCTTCGTGGCGACCCAGCTGTGGTGGCCATTCCTGCTGATGCTGGCGATCGCCTTCGTACTCGGTGTGCTCATCATCATTCCGATCGGCGGTGCCGACATGCCGGTGGTGGTGTCGATGCTCAACAGCTATTCCGGCTGGGCGGCGGCGGGAATCGGCTTTTCGCTCAACAACCCGATGCTCATCATCGCGGGTAGCCTGGTGGGGTCGAGCGGCGCGATCCTCTCGTACATCATGTGCCGGGCGATGAACCGGTCGTTCTTCAACGTCATTCTGGGCGGGTTCGGCGCCGAGCCCGCCGCCGCCGCGGCAGCGGGCGAGCAGGTGCAGCGGCCGGTGAAGTCGGGGTCCCCCGATGACGCCGCGTTCCTGCTGGCCAATGCCGAGTCGGTGATCGTCGTTCCCGGCTACGGTCTGGCGGTGGCGCGGGCCCAGCATCCGCTCAAGGAGCTCACCGACAAGCTCATCGCCAAGGGCGTGCGCGTTCGCTACGCGATCCATCCCGTTGCCGGCCGCATGCCGGGTCACATGAACGTGCTGCTCGCCGAGGCCGAGATTTCCTACGATCTGGTCTTCGAGATGGAGGAGATCAATCCGGACTTCAGCGACACGGACGTGGTGCTCGTGCTGGGCGCCAACGATGTCGTGAATCCCGCGGCCAAAGATCCGGGTTCGCCGATCGCCGGCATGCCGATCCTCGAGGCATACAAGGCGCGCCAGGTCATCGTCAACAAGCGCAGCATGGCCTCCGGCTACGCGGGTCTGGACAACGAACTTTTTTACATGGACAAGACCATGATGGTGTTCGGCGATGCCAAGAAGGTGGTCGAAGACATGGTGAAGGCGATCGAGTGAGCGGAGGGCTCCCGCCATCCGTTTTTGCCGGAATGTCGCGGCGGTTCGATCCCCGCCCGGTGGGGCTGGATCAGGCCCGTTCTCTCCTGACCGAATCGCTGGCCCTGTTCCAGAAGGCCCCGCGCCGCTTGACCGGGTTCTTTCTGTTGGTGTTTTTCCCCATCCAGTTGTTGCCCGCGCTGCCGTATTTCGGCATGCCGCTGCGCGAGGCCCTGGCCGCGATCGGCTATGCGGGGATTTTCGTTGCGCTCGAAGCCGTGCAGCTCGGGCGCAAGGCCGCGCTGTCGAACCTGGCCGTGCCCTGGCGCCTGTCCGCCGACAAGATCCTGCTGCTGGTGGCAAGCGGCCTGCTGCCCCTGCTGGGCGTGTTGTTGGTCTGGTGGGCCGACTGGGGCGGTGATGCGCTCGATGCCTACCTGAGCGGCGCCATGCGGGGCGCGGCGCTGCCGGCGCGCCAGGAGGTCGAGTTCGTCGTGGTGTCCAACTTGCTCGGCATGCCCTTGTTGTTCGTGCAACCGCTTGCCGTGCTCTACTCCTGGTCCGGCTCCCGTACGTTGGCGGCATCCCTGCTGGCATGGGTCGCGAACTGGCGCTGGGTGGGGATGCTGTCGCTTGGCATGATTCCGGTGGCGATCGGGCTCGATTCGCTCGAACCGCGGACCATACTGGACCTTGTCCTGATGTTGACACTGGCGGCGGCGGTCGAGCTGGGGGTTTGCGTGTTCACGCTGACGCTGTTGCAGCGTTCCTTGCGCATGGGCGCAGAGTAATCCCTGCCCCTGCGTGCGGGAGCGGGCCGGTTCAGGACACTTAGGGTGAGGGTGATGACAAGAAACCATCGGTTCGCGTTTGTACTGGCCGCATTGCTCCTCGCCGCCTGCGGCCGTTCCGGTAACGGAAACGGCAACGACGGCGGCGGCAACGGCTCCTGGTGGTCGCATTTCTCCCTCGGCACCGGCGTGCTGCGGGTGCAGACCGGCGGGGTGCAGTACGGCGGCGCCGCGGAACAGGTCAAGGGATCCGATCGGCTGGCGAATCAGTGGCGCCCGATTGCCGATATCCGGTCGGTCGTCGTGGATGGTCCGATGGACGTCGTCCTGCGCCAGGACGGCGACGAGGGGGTGACGGTACACGCCGACGACAACATCGTGCCGCTCATCGCCACCGATCTCGGCGCCGACGGCGTTCTGCGCATCGGCGTCCGTCCGCACGCAGCGTTCCGCATGGCGCACCCCGTCGGCATCACGCTGTTCGTGCCGCGCCTGCAGTCGATCGTCATGGGTACGGGGGGCATCAACTGTGCCGAGTTCGAGGGCGACCGCCTGCACGTCGAATTGCGCGGGCCGGGATCCGCGCGCTTCGACGAAATCCGCGCCAAGGAACTGTCGGTGCGGCTGGCCGGGGCGGGTGGCATTTCGGTCGCGGGATCGGTGCCGGAACAGAACTTCGAAATCGACGGCAGCGGCAGCGTCGATGCCGGCGACCTGGCGGGGCAGAACGTCACGGTGCGGATTGCCGGGCGCGGCGGCGCGACCCTCTGGGCGATCGAGACGCTGAAGGCCGACATCACCGGCACCGGGACCGTGCACTACCGCGGCATGGCGACCGTGACCCGGACCGGCGTCGGCTCCGGGACCGTGCGGCGGCAGCCGCAGTAAGGGGGCGCGGACCGTGGGACACCGCCTTTCCGCCATCGTGACCCGTACCGGCGACGACGGCTCGACCGGACTTGGCGACGGCACACGCACCGGCAAGGATGCGCCGCGCATCGAGGCGATCGGCGAGATCGACGAACTCAACGCCCATATCGGGCTGCTGTTGGCGGTGCTGTCTGCGGAAATGGCAGCAGATTCATCGACGTCCGCGGCGTTGCGCGACGACCTGGTGGAGATCCAGCACGGACTGCTCGACCTGGGCGCCGAACTCGCCGTTCCGGCAGAAACCCGTTTTCCCCCGAGCCGGCTCGAACGGCTGGACGCGCGGATCGCGCAGGTCAATGCGACCCTGCCGCCGCTCCGGGAGTTCATCCTGCCGGGCGGCACGCGGGCGGCCGCGCAGGCGCACGTCTGCCGCACCGTCTGCCGTCGCGCCGAACGGGCGATCGTGCGCCTGGCGCGGACGGAATCCGTCGGCGAGCCGGTCCGCTGCTATATCAACCGGCTCTCCGACTGGTTTTTCGTGCTCGCCCGCGTGATCCAGCGTGGCGCGGCGGGCGCCGAGTCGCAGTGGAAACCGGGGATGCAGGGATAATGCGGGTTTGACCGATCATTGACCGGAATTCAGGAATGCGATTCACCACCGACGATCTGCGCATCAAGGAGATCAAGGAACTCATCCCGCCCGCGACGCTGATCGCCGAGCTTTCCTGTTCGGAGCAGGGTTCGGCGACGGTGCACGACGCCCGCGGCGCCGTCCACGACATCCTGCATGGCCAGGATGATCGCCTGATCGTCATCATCGGCCCGTGTTCGATCCACCATCCCGAGGCGGCGCTCGATTACGCCCGGCGCCTCGTCGCCGAGCGTGCGCGCTACGCCGCCGAACTGGAGGTGGTGATGCGCGTCTATTTCGAGAAGCCGCGCACCACGGTGGGATGGAAGGGCCTGATCAACGATCCCGATCTGAACGGCAGCTTCCGCATCAACGAGGGGCTGCGCACGGCGCGCGAGCTGCTGCGGGCGATCAACGACCTCGGCTTGCCGGCCGGCTGCGAATACCTGGACATGATCACGCCGCAGTACCTGGCCGACCTGGTCAGCTGGGGCGCGATCGGCGCGCGCACGACGGAATCGCAGATCCACCGCGAACTCGCATCGGGCCTGTCCTGCCCGGTGGGCTTCAAGAACGGCACCGACGGCAACGTCCGCATCGCCGTCGAGGCGATCAAGGCGGCACAGCAGCCGCACCATTTCCTCTCGGTCACCAAGGCCGGGCACTCGGCGATCGTCTCCACCCGCGGCAACGAGGACTGCCACATCATCCTGCGTGGCGGTGCCCAGCCCAATTACGACGCCGCCAGCGTCGATGCGGCGTGCCAGGCGCTGGCCCAGGCCGGTCTGGCGCAGCGCCTGATGGTCGATGCCAGCCACGCCAACAGCCGCAAGGATCCGATGCGCCAGATCGACGTCTGCGCCGACATCGCCGGGCAGATCGCCCGCGGCGAAGAGCGCATCGTCGGCGTGATGGTGGAGAGCAACCTCGTCGGCGGCCGGCAGGACCTCATCCCCGGCAAGCCCCTCACCTACGGGCAGTCGATCACCGACGGATGTCTGGACTGGGAGCAGAGCGTGGCCTGCCTGGAGACCCTGGCGCAGGGGGTGCGGGCGCGGCGCAACGCGAGCGAGAACGCCGGGAAGTAGCGCGGGAACCGGGGCGCCCGGAGATTTCCCCCGCTCCCGCCCGCGGGAGCGGGGGTGCGACGCGGCGCGGAGAGCCCGACCTACCGCGTCCCGCGAATTTCCTCGTAGAACGCGTCCGCGTTCGGCTTTCTTCCCAGGAAGCCCTCGGCCAGTTCCTCCGGTGGCCGGCTGCCGCCGGGTTCCAGGATCCACTGCCGGTAGCGATGCCCCACCGCGGAATCCAGCAGGTTGCCGCGGAACGCCGAGAGCATGTCGAGCGCCAGCACTTCCGACCACATGTAGCTGTAGTAGCCCGCCTCGTAGCCGCCCATCAGGTGCCCGAATGACGCCGGCATCATCGTTCCGGCGACGTGCCCCAGCGGCGTGGCGCCCTCCAGTTCCTTCCAGGTTGCCAGCGCCGGCTTGACCGGCGCGGTATGCAACGCCATGTCGTAGGCGGCGTACAGCCATTGCCGCGCGTAGCGCAGGCCGGAGCCGAAGCGGCGCGCTTCATCCAGGCGCACCACCTGATCCGGCGTCAATTGCGGGCATTTCGGGCACACCTGCGCGAAGCGCGCGAGGGGCTGCGCGCGCCGCCCCCATTCCTCGAACATCTGGGAGGGCGCCTCGACGAAGTCCAGGCGCACGTTGGTTCCCGATTGATCGGCGTAGCGCGCTCGCGACAGCACGCCATGGAGGATGTGGCCGAACTCGTGCAGCAGCGTCTCCAGTTCGACGTGCGTCAGCCCGTTCGGATCGAGGTTGCAGACGAGGGCCTTGATCGGCGCCTGGCGGCCGAGCACGGAGCCGCTGCGGACGCTGAATGCCGCGGCATGCTTGAACTTGCCCTCGCGCGGGAACAGGTCGAGGTAGATTCCGCCGATGGGCGGGCCATCCGTGCCGTCCGGCGCCACGTCCACGACATCGTGGTAACGCACGTCCGGGCTCCATCCCGCGAGATCGGGGCGTGCCACGAAACGGATGCCGTAGAGCGTCTCGGCCAGGTGCATGACGTAGCGCACCGACGCGTCGGTCGGGAAAGCCGACCGCAAGGATTCCTGGTCGATATCGAACCGCTTCTTTTCGATGCGGTTCTGCAGATACGCGACATCCCATCGCTCCACGCGCACGGCGTCCGTCGGCAGGCCCAGCAACGCGGCCTTTTCTTGTCGCAGGTCGGCGAGTTCGCGCAACTCGACCGCTTCGACGGCGGACTTCACCGAGTGCAGAAAGGTTGCCACCGCCTGCGGTGTTCCGGCCATCTTGCGCCGCAAGGAAAAGCTTGCGTAGTCGGGGTGGCCGTACAGTTGCGCCAACTCATGCCGCAGGGCAAGGGCCTGATCCATCAACTGGAGGTTGGGCAGGCCGGCCCGGTTCTGGTAGGCAGTCCACACGCGCCGCCGCGCCTCTTCGCTCTGTGCCAGACGCAGGAACGGTTCGTAGACCGGGAAGTCCAGACTGATGAGGTGGTCGCCCCGCGCGTCGCGCCGCAGCGAGCGCAACAAGGCATCGGGAAGGCCCACGGCTTCGGCGGGGGTCACGGGGACGCTGGTCGTCACGTTGTTGACGTTCGCGCCGAATTGCAGCTCGAGGGTGATGATCTCGTCCTGGATCTGCTTGGCGCGTGCACGTTTCTCCGGCGGCAGCGTCACGCCGGTGTCCTCGAATGCCTCGATCAGCTGTTCGCGATAGCTGCGATCCTGCTCGTCCCGGGGTTCGTGCGCCGCCACCCGCGCGTAGATCTTCTCGCTCTGGAACAGTTCGGTGCCGAAGGGCGCGAGTTTGTCGAGGCAGGCCTGCGCCGCGTCGCGGGTGGCCTTGTCGGGCGCGGCGTTCTGCAGCACCGAGAGCGGATCGTCGAAGTTCCCGGCAAGGATCGACAGCGCATTGAACTCTTCGAGGATGCCGTCCGGGCCGCTGCGAGCCTCCATGGCTGCCATCATTGCGCGTCGCTGCGCCAGGGCGGCATCGCAGTGGGGGACGATCTGCTGCGCGTCGATCACGGAAAAACCGGGTGGGAGAGAGTTCATTGCTGCGCGGGAAGAAGATGCGGGGGAAACGGCCGCGGCGGATGCCGCGGCCGGGAACGGAACGCCGCGTGAAGGTGGTCGCACGGAATGGGGGCGCCGGTTAGGCCGTGCCGCCGACGGTCAGCCCTTCGATTCGCAAGGTCGGCTGTCCGACGCCGACCGGCACGCTCTGCCCGTCCTTGCCGCAGGTGCCGATGCCGCCGTCCATCCGCATGTCGTTCCCGATCATCGTCACGCGGGTGAGCGCATCCGGCCCGTTGCCGATCAGCGTCGCGCCCTTGATCGGTGCACCCAGCCGGCCGTTTTCGATCAGATAGGCCTCCGCCATCGAGAAGACGAACTTGCCGTTGGTGATGTCGACCTGCCCCCCGCCGAAGTTGCGCGCATAGATGCCGCGCGACACCGAGCGGATGATCTCTTCCGGGTCCCGGTCGCCGGCCAGCATGCAGGTGTTGGTCATGCGCGGCAGAGGCATCGCAGCGAACGACTCGCGCCGCCCGTTGCCGGTGACGGCGGTCTTCATCAGTCGCGCGTTGAGTGAATCCTGCATGTATCCGCGCAGCACGCCGTCCTCGATCAGGACGGTGCGCTGCGTCGGGTTGCCCTCGTCGTCGATGTTGAGCGAGCCGCGCCGGTCCGGAATCGTGCCGTCGTCGATCACGGTCACGCCCTTGGCCGCGACGCGCTCGCCGATGCGCCCCGAAAACGCGCTCGACCCCTTGCGATTGAAATCGCCTTCGAGGCCGTGCCCGATCGCCTCGTGCAGCAGGATGCCGGGCCAGCCCGGGCCGAGCACCACGCTCATCACCCCCGCCGGCGCGGGTTTGGCCTGCAGGTTGACGAGCGCCATGTCGACGGCTTCCTTCGCATAGCGGTGCAGCGCATCGGTGGTGAACGTGGTCAGGTCGACGCGCCCGCCGCCCCCGGAGAACCCTTGTTCGCGCCGGCCATGCTCCTCCGCGATCACGGTCACCGAGACGCGCACCAGCGGGCGCACGTCGGCCGCGATGCGGCCGTCCGACGAGGCAACCAGCACCACGTCGAATTCGGAGGCGATGTTGGCCATCACCTGTTTTACGCGCGGATCGCAGGCGCGGGCGTAGCGCTCGACCTGTTCGAGCATGCGGATCTTGTCCGTCGCGGTGGCCGAGGCGACCGGGTCGATCGCGCCGTACAGCGCGCGCTGCCGCTGCGTCTTGAGGCGTTTGGCCGGCACCGTGCGGGAGGCACCGCTGCGCGCGATGGAGCGCACGGTCGTCGCGGCGCCGAGCAGCGCGTCGAGCGAGATGTCGTCGGAGTAGGAAAACGCCGTGCGCTCGCCCGATACCGCGCGCACGCCCACGCCCTGGTCGATGCCGAAGCTGCCGGATTTGACGATGCCCTCTTCCAGCGCGTAGGA
>JAJYBQ010000019.1 GCA_021778935.1 Pseudomonadota bacterium
GGGGGTGGTAGATCCCAATCTCTACCAAGCGGATCGGGCATGCGACTTCGGGGCTCGATTCGATGGAGGTGGGCGGCGGCGAGGTTCATTGTGGAGACCGGCAACGAGAGCTACCGAGTAACGCAAGCTGCCGCCGGTTCCCGCAAGCGCATTCGCACACGGGAGGCCGCTTACACTCGATGACTGGCATCCCATGGCGAAGCTGCTCATTTTTCACTCCGCGCGAACAGCCTGGGTGAATTCCGGTGTCTCTTCGTCCGGCACACTGAGGATCGCGCCGATCAAAGTTCAGACTGCCGCGACGAAGGCCGAGAGTCGCTATTGCGCTGCGCGAGGAGGCCTTTGGCAGCCAGTGCGGCTTGTGCGCGATTTGCGACGCCCAGAGCCTGGAAGATCCGGGTGAGATGGGCTTTGACGGTTGCTTCCGTGATGTCGAGCCTACGCGCGATTTCGCGGTTCGAGAAACCCTGGGACAGCAACTTGGCGAGGTCTCGCTGGCGCGGTGAGAGGTGCGGTTTCTCCGGAGGGGGCGCGAGGGTGCCGGCAGGAATCGCGACGAGCGCATGCCGTGGGACGAAGACTTCCCCGACGAGCACAAGTCTGAGCGCCTGGATGATCACGTCGCGGGAGGCCGATTTGGGAAGGTAGCCCATCGCGCCCATGTCGAGCGCTTCACGCATGGAGGAAGGATCTTCGTCGGCGGAGATCACCACGAGGGGCGTCGCTGGATGCTGTCGACGCAGCTCACGCACGAGGCCGAGGCCACGCCGATCGGGAAGGTGAAGATCGAGCAGCACGAGGTCGATGGACGATTCCTCGGACAGGTGCCGACGTCCTTCGCTGAACGTGCGGGCCTCGATCACCACGGTCGCGCCCAGCGTCTCCGCCACGCCCCGCAGCGCCTCGCGAAACAGCGCATGATCTTCAACGATGAGCATCTTCATTGCACCGTCACCTCGCCTTCGGAAAGGATGGCATTGAGCAGGCTGCGCAGGCGAGCCGGGGCGATCGGCTTGTGCAGGATCGGCAGCCCGCTCGTTTCGGCTTCGCGGACGCGTTCCGGAGCGGTATCGCCGGTGACCAGGATTGCTGGGATCTCCGCCCCGATCGCCTGGCGCAGACGCCGCACCAGGGTGATGCCGTCTTCGTCCGCGCGCAACCGGTAGTCGGTGATCAGCGCCGCAGGGGTCTCGCCGCAGTGGGCCAGTGCCGCCAGCAGATCGTCGCCACCGCATGCACAAATCACCCGGCAGCCGAAGCGCTCCAGCGCGCCGCGCAGCGCATGCTGGATCACCGCTTCGTCGTCGACCACGGCGATGAGCGCATCGCGCAGGCGCGTCGCGGGAAGCCCCGCTGTCGCGGCGGGGGCGGTGGCCGGTTGCCCGGACGCGGCTTGCGGCATCGAGATGGAAAACATCGAGCCGCGCCCCTCGACCGAACGAACGGCGAGGGTTGCTCCCATCAACCTGGCGATGCGCTGCACGATCGACAGGCCGAGACCCAGGCCCTTCGCGCGGTCCCGCTCCGGGTTGTCGATCTGGAAGAACTCTTCGAATATCTGGCTGTGATGGCGCGGCGCAATGCCGCAACCGGTATCCCAGACCTGCACCGACAACGATGCGCTGCGGCGGCGGCAGCCGATCACCACGCCTCCGCTCGCCGTGAACTTGATGGCGTTGGACACCAAGTTGGCCAGCGCTTGTTCGAACAAGACGGGATCGGCCTCGACCCACGCGGGCGAGGAGCGTACGCGCAGCTGCAGACCGCGGTCTGCAGCGATCGGCCGGAACAGGATGTGGATCCGCTCGAGCACCGGTCGGACCGGCATCGCCACGCACCGGGCGGCAACCACGCCCGAGTCCAGCCGCGAAATGTCGAGCAGGGCGCTGAAGAGACCGCCCATTTCGTCGATCGACCGCTCGATGTACTCCACGACCTGTCGGGCCTTGGGTCGATCCTCGATCTCGCCGTGCAACTGTTCGGCAAACAGCGCGATCGCGTGCACCGGCTGGCGCAGGTCATGGCTGGCTGCGGCGAGGAACCGGGACTTGCTGGCATCGGCCTGCTCCGCAAGGTCCTTCTCGCGCTGCAACTGCGCGATCAGGTCGAGGTTCTCGAACCGCTGCAGCATCGACTCGACCAATAGCCGGTGCAGATTCCAGCCGAACGCTGCCGTGGCAGCCGCGTACAGCACGGTCATTGCCGCAAGGATCCGGTGGACCCGGTCGCTGTCGAACGCCTGGGCCATCGCCGCAGGGGGAAGGCTGCTCAGCAGGAAGGCATAGAAGGCGGGCAGGTAGGCGGTGAGCGCATAGACCGAGCTCGAAGCCATTCCGAGGAGGGTGAACCAGAGCAGCAACTGGTACGCCAGCGAGCCCGGAACATACAGGAGTATGCCGGCGCTGCCCCATGCCACGCCCGCGGCCAGCGATCCCAGGGCGCTGCGGCGCGCCCAGCGTGGATCCTCGGCATGACGCCGTTGGTAGCGCAGTACCAGCAGACCACGGGCCGCCGTGACCAGGATCATGGCAACGAGCCAGGCAATCCGGACCCGCGGCGCGACAGGAATCGCCGCCGCGAGGATCGCCGCCATCACGATGCTTGCGCCCAAGGTAACCGGGGCGTTGCGGTACAGCAGGGCAGTTTGCTCTGCCAATTTACGCTGCTCCCGCGTCGGTCCGGGGGAGGGTGAAGCCGCATTCGGTGCTGACGGCATCGCTGGAGGAGGAATCCGGCAGCCAGTCGGGGTGGTGAAGGTCGCCACGTTGGTTTCGTCGTTCGGTGTTCGGGTCGACAGCGGTGCGGTCTGACGCGACGAACGTCGTACGACCTACGTCTAATTGTGCCAACCGACGGGCAACTCTAACATGTCCGCCGTCCTCGAACGCAGCATCAATGCTGTCCGACAGTTTTCAATTAGAAAACTCGCAACCATTTGATCGGAAAAAGAAAAAATACATTTTCGGGGCGCCACGACTTGAACTGCGAATTGCTTCCGCGGCACGCTGGGTTTTGTTCCGGAGCCCCGGAGAATGTACGCCGGCAAACTCGTGTTCGCCCAGATGAAGGCATTCGCGCCATGCAAGACTTTCAGCCGGCTGGTCGCGAAATGCCGGGCCGACGCCAACGTCCGGACCTTTTGCTGCCTCCAGCATGTCCGCCTCCGATGACCTGCTGCCTAAAAATCTCCATAAAAAGGAAAGAAAGATGAACCGTGTGTTGCTGTCCAGCGCCGCGCGTGCGCTGGGTCTGGTGGTGCTGACGGCCGGGGTGCTGTCGGGTTGTTCAAACCATGGCACTGCGATGGAGACCATCTCGGGCCACCTCACCGGCCTGGCCAGCGGCACATCGATTGTGCTGCAAGACAACGGCGCGGATAACCTGACCCTGACGAACAATGGAGGCTTTAGCTTCTCCACGTATGTTTATGTAGGCGACTACTACGACGTCACGATCCTGACCCAGCCGCTGCACCAGGTCTGTAGCGTGACGGGCGGCTCCGGCATAGCCCCCGAAAATTACATCGATACCATTACCGCCGTCATGGTGAGCTGCGCTGCAAATCCCGAGTACGCCTATGTGGCGAATAAAGGCAGCAACACCGTGTCGCAGTATGCGATTGGGAGTGGCGGGGCGCTGACACCGATGGCCACAGCTGCCGTCGCGGCTGGAGGCTCACCCGCCTCCGTCACGGTCGATCCCACGGGCAAGTACGCCTATGTGGCGAATTCTGGCGACAGCACGGTGTCGCAATACACCATTGGTGCGGGCGGGGCGTTGACGCCAATGGCCACCGCCAGCGTCGCGGCGGGAACCACCCCCTTCTCCGTCACGGTCGACCCCACGGGCCAGTACGCCTATGTGGCGAATGAGGGTGATGGCACCGTGTCGCAGTACACGATAGGCGCGGGCGGGGCGCTGACACCGATGGCCACGCCCACCGTCGCGGCGGGAAATGTTCCCTACTTCGTCACGGTCGATCCAAGTGGCAAGTACGCCTATGTGGCCAATTACGGCAGCGGCGACGTGTCGCAGTACACGATAGGCGCGGGCGGGGCGCTGATACCGATGACCCCGTCCACTGTCGCGGCGGGAAGCTACCCCACCTCCGTCACGGTCGATCCGAGCGGAAAGTACGCCTATGTGGCGACTGGCAGCGTCGACGTGTCGCAATACACGATCGGCAGCGGCGGGGCGCTGACACCGATGGCCACGCCCACCGTTGCGGCAGGGAATGCTCCCTACTCCGTCACGGTCGATCCAAGCGGCAAGTACGCCTATGTGGCGAATCAAGGCGACAACAGCGTGTCGCAATACACGATCGGCAACGGTGGGGCGCTGACTCCCATGACCACATCCAGCGTGGCAGCCGGAACCACCCCCTTCTCCGTCGTCGTGGCGCGGCCGCAATAGTAACGCCTATTCGCATAGCGTTTCCGGAATCGATCCGGACGCTTGGGGGGATCGGGGCACCGTGGCTCCCAGGGGCGGGCGGCGCAGTCCCTCTGGAAGCCGCGCGTCTCGATGCGCGAAGTGCTGCCCCAGCAGTAATCGAAAAACGTTTTTCAGGCGAAAAATATCTATAAAAATTACTGCAACTCTTCCAAGGCGGTGGGCGGCGCTTGTCGCGGCGACCGGGGTCATCGGCTTCATGCTGGGCGGCTGCTCGAGCTCGTCAACGAGTGGGACGACGACGCCGACCTACACGGTCGGCGGGACGGTGACCGGGCTTATCTCCGGAACACAGCTCACGTTGCTTGACAATGGGGGCAACGCACTCGCAGTGAGCGCGGTTGGTTCGTTCCAGTTCTCCGCCGCCATCGCGAGCGGAAGCCAGTACGCAGTTACGGTGAGCACACAGCCAGTCGCTCAGACCTGCTCCGTAAATAGCGGTTCGGGAACGATGGCGCAAACGTTACGAACGTTACCGTCACCTGCTCTACGTCCACCTATACGGTCGGCGGGAGCGTCACGGCGCTGCCTGGTGGGGGCAGCGTAATCCTCAAGAACAATGGGACGGACCCCCTCACGATGGCCGCCACCGGGTCATTCACATTCCCCAACGCGGTCGCATATGGCGCGAGCTATTCCGTAACGACATATGCTCCCGGCGAAGCTTGCACGGTCACAAATGGATCCGGGGCGGCAAGCGCCAATGTCACCAATGTGTCCGTGAGTTGCGCCGCAGGCGTCGAAACCATCCTGCATTCGTTTGCTGGCGGTACAACCGACGGGGCGAACCCCAATGCCGGTCTCGTCATGGACTCCTCCGGGAACCTGTACGGAACAACACAAGGCGGCAGTTCCAGCGGCAACGGCACGGTGTTTGAAATCAACTAAATCATGGGTTCGTTTCGGAATGTAGCGCTAGCTGAGTAAGAAACTTCCGCGTCACCCCGATTCGGCCTGCTCGGACTTCTCCGGGCTGGGCGAATCGGGGCCTTCCGTAAGCGCAACCGACGGTGATAGTCGGCCTCGCCTGGCAATTCGCGATTCCTGTTGGCTACGGCATGAAACCAGCCGCTCTTCTTTGACACCAGACCTTAGGCCCCTTCGGTGCGCAGGTCCGGATTGGGTCGTGCGCACGCGACGCCGTGAAACACGGTAGCGGACAATGGCCGGCGCTCGACCAGATCTTCCTTCATCAGCGGCTTTCCGTCCCATTGCCGCCCCAATCCCTGCCGGCGCCCAAGTCCGGCCGAATTGGAGACGGCCGCCCAACAGCCGCTCTGTACGCAAGGCGACGCGCACCGCACCGGTGTCTCAGCGGCCGCAGACCCCGCAGCGCGGATTCCGCGCGAATCGCAGTTCCTGGAACCGTCCCCGCAGTGCGTCGAACCGGATCAGCCGTCCGCTCGCGGGCGATCCGGCGCCGGCCAGGATCTTGATCGCTTCGCCGGCCTGCAGGGAGCCGATCACCCCGGTCAGCGGTGCGAACACGCCGGTCGTTGCGCAGGGTTCGTCCTCGCCCTGCGCATCCTCCGGGAAGAGGCAGGCGTAGCACGGGTTTTGCGGGTCGCGGAAATCGAATACCGCGAGCTGTCCCGCGAAGCCGCTTGCCGCCCCCGATACCAGGGGAACCGCCGCTGCGCGGCAGGCGCGGTTGGCCGCGTAGCGTGTGGCGCGGTTGTCGGAGCAATCGACGGCGACGTCGACGCCCGCCAGGGCGGCCGCAAGGTTCGCCGCCGTTGCCCGCTCGCCATGCGCTTCGACGTGCACTTCGGGGTTGATCGCCGCCAGCGCCGTGCGCGCCGATTCGACCTTCGGCATGTCGAGGCGATCCGTCGTGTGCAGAATCTGGCGTTGCAGGTTGGTGAGGTCCACGCGATCGGCGTCGAACAGCACCAGCCGCCCCACGCCCGCCGCGGCGAGATAGATCGCAGCCGGTGAACCCAGGCCGCCCGCGCCGATCACCAGTGCGCGCGACGCGCGCAGGCGCTCCTGCCCTTCGACGCCGATTTCGTCGAGCAGGATGTGGCGCGAATAGCGAAGCAGGGTTTGATCGTCCATCGATGAGCGGGAAACCGATCCGCGAACCGGATGCCCGCGGCGCTGCGGACGATGCCGGATCGGCCCCGTTCCGCAGAGTACCAAACCGGGAGGCTCGCGAACCGGAGCGCCGGACCCCACCGGCAGCCGGTCGTGGCGCGCTTCCCTATAATCCGCCGAGCGATTCCATGCCGAACCCATGTCCACCCTCACCCTCCCTGCGATCCACTTCCTCTCCGGCCTGCCGCGCTCCGGTTCCACGCTGCTGACCGCGCTGCTGCGCCAGAACCCGCGCTTCTACGCCGACATCACCAGCCCGCTCTACACGATGGTGACTGCGATGGCGCAAAAAATGAGCGACGAGACGGAGTACGGAACATTCTTTACCGACGCACGGCGGCAGGCGGTCATGCGGGGGCTCTTCGAAAGCTATTACCGCGATGCCGGAGCCGCCGTGGTCTTCGACAACAATCGCGGGTGGTGCGGCATGTTGCCGGCACTGGTGCAGCTCTTTCCGCAGACGCGCGTCATCGCCTGCGTGCGCGAGGTGGCCTGGATCATCGACAGCTTCGAGCGCATCCTGCGCCGCAATCCGTTCCGCCCGACGGTCTTGACCGGATTCAAGCTCGACACCACCGTCTACACGCGGGCCAACGGCCTGGCGTCCCCGGGCGGATCGGTCGGCTTCGCCTACGAGAGCCTCAAAGAGGCGTTCTACGGCGAACACGCCGGCCGGCTGATGCTGCTGCAGTACGAAACGCTGACCCGCGAACCGGCCCGGGCGATGGCGGCGGTCTATCGCTTCCTCGGCGAACCCGCGTTCGAGCACGACTTCGAGCGCGTCGAGTTCGAAGCGCCGGCGTTCGACGAACGGATGGGCGCGCCCGGCATGCACCGCATCACCGGGCGCGTGCGCATCAACGAACGGCCGTCGATCCTGCCCCCGGATCTCATCCGCCGCTGCGAAAACGATTCCTTCTGGCGCGATCCCGGCGCCAACCCGCACGGCGTCCTGATCGTCTGACGGCCCGCGCCGCAGCGGTCCGCGGCCGGCGTTCACAGTTTCCCCAGGTTGTGCATGACCCGCGCGAACTCCCGCGGCTTGATGCCGCCGATCGCCCCCGGAACCTGGTTCTTGAATTTGCGGAAGTAGTAGCGGATCGCATCCACCGTGAGGCCGAGGCGGTCGGCGATTTCTTCATCCGGTTCCCCCAGCAGCCCGGCCCGCAGGACGTCGGCTTCGCGCGGGGTGAACCGCATCGCCAGCAGGTCGTGGATATACGGGCGAACCCGCAGTTCCATCGCGATCGCAATGCGCTGCGCGGCATAGAACAGCGCGAACACGCCGGTGTCGGACGGCGGCGCGGAGAAGAATGCGAACAGCGCACCGCGCGAAAGCCCGCCGCGCGCGGGCACGACTGCGAGGTGCGATGCGTCGCCCGTGGCGTTGCGACGCAGCCAGGTCCTGATGACATCGGGATGGCGGATTTTTGTCTGGATCCAGGAGCAGTGTTCTTCGATCGTCCCGATCAGCGGGCGCCATTCCTGGCTCGCCCGCAGGAGCAGCGGGTCCCGCTCGATGATCATGGTTGCATACAGCCTTTGCAGGTCCGGCGACATGGTCCCGTGCATGCGCGGCGGCAGTGCGTCGAGTCCGGTGCAGCCGTGATCGACCAGCACGCACAGGCACTGTTGCATCGGTACGATCCGGTCCAAGCGTTCACCCAGTTCCGGATCCAGCAGATCGGGGGCCATGGTTTGCAGCGGCAGCAGGAGATCATCGATGCGCCGCCGCAGTTCCGAGCTCAGATGAGACGCCGGCCCGTGCCACGGCTCGGAACCGGCATCGTGTCGCTGCACCGGATGTACCGGGTGGTCCGGGGCCGCCCGCAAGGCTCTGCGCGGATCGGGGTGTGGCGACCGCAGCGCGCGGGAACGCATGGCGGTGGGCTCGGCGAACTGCTTGGCAGACCAGGAAACCACGAGTCGCTCCTTCCATTTTCATATGCCGGGTTCAGATGCTGCGGATGACGTTGCAAGGCCCCGTCGGCGCGCGGAGATGGGGCGGCTAGGAAGTCGCCGCGGCGGGCTACGGATCGGTCACGACGCGGTACAGGTCGAATTCGAATCGCGCGCCGTGCGGCAGCTCGTTCTCCGCCCGCAAGCTGCCGCCGTGTGCGCGGACGATCGCGTTGCAGATCGCCAGGCCGAGGCCCAGGCCGGCGCCGATCTCCTTGGTGGTGAAAAACGGCTCGAACATGCGTGACATTGCCGCCGGGGTGATGCCGTTGCCGTTGTCCCGGACGGCGATGATGATCCGCTCGCCATCGATCCGCGTTTCGATTCGAACCCAGGCGGGTTGGGCCGCAGCGCCGGGCGCGCACTCGCCTGCACGGGTGCGGGTCGCGGCGGCGGCGTTGGACAGCAGGTTGATCAGCACCTGAGTGATTTCCCGCTCGGTTCCGACGGCCCGGCACGACCGCGCATCCACGTCCACCCGAACCTGTGCGAGCTCGTGGCGGCAGACGCGCAGCGCGGCGTCGATTGCGGCGGTTACGTCAAAGAGCTGCCGTTCCGGGGTGGCGGTGTCCGCGGTCGGACCGGGGCCGGGCCCTGTATCGTCCGTGTTCGTGTCATCGCGGTGGCGGAACGCGAACACCCGCAGACCCGCGACGATATGACCGATCCGATCGAGGCCGTCCCGGATCGTTTCCACGAGTTCGGCAACCCGTTCTGGCGGCTCCTGCGGCGAGTCCTGCAGCAAGGCGACGGCCGCCTGCATGTACGACACCGGGTTCTGGATCTCGTGGAGCACGCCGGCGGCGAGTACGCCGATCGACTTGAGTTTCTCGTGCTGGATCAGGGCGGCGCGGACGGATGCAAGTTCGCGGTTCCTGGCGTCGAGTTGGGTGTTGAGTGCGCGCAACGCACGCTCGGCAATTGCCGCACGCGCCAGGTTGCTCAGGCGCGCGGAGAGTTCGGCAAAGGAAAACGGCTTGGTCAGGAAATCATCGATTCCGCTTTGCAGCGCGGCAACCCGTTCGGACTCCTCCATTCGTGCGGTGATCAGGACGGTTTTGCACGCGCGGCCCTCGCGCCGCAAGCTTCGTACCAGTTCCAGGCCGTTGATGCCCGGCAGCATCCAGTCCGTGAGCAGCACGTCCGGAACTTCGGAGCGCGCCCGCGCCAAGCCTTCGCGACCGTCTTCCGCGGTTGCGACGTCGAACCGCTCTGACAGCGCGTTCGCGATCAGCCAGCGCAATTCGGGATCATCCTCGACCAGGAGTACGGTAGGGCGCCGGCTGTCGATCCCGGGTTGCCCCGGGAAATCTTCGCCCGCGGGGGGTTCGCAGGCAACCCAGATCGAACTTTCGGTGAGGATGGCCGTAGCCGGCGGATGATCGCGGTTCATCCGGGCCGCGACCGGAGACGCGTGCGGGACATTGCCAGCCGGATCTTTTGGCACTTGTGCAGGGATCGGCAGCCAGACCGTGAACCGCGCGCCTTCTCCGGGCGCGCTGCGCAGTTCGAGGCGGCCCGCCATTTCGCGCGTCCACTCGCGGACCAGGGCCAGCCCGATGCCCAATCCCTCGTGGCGGCACGATGGCGACACATTCAACTGGCGGAAGGGCTCGAAGATGACTTCGTGGTGTTCGGAGGCGATGCCGATTCCCTGATCCTCGATAAAAAATCCGGCCTCGTCCTCCCGAACGCAGGATCCGATCCGGATTCCTCCGCGCCCCGCGGAAAACTTCACGGCGTTGCTGAACAGGTTGAAGAAGATGCATTCGATGCCGCGCACGTCGGCGCGCACGCGAACCCGCCCGGCCCCAAGCACCTCGACCCGCGTTGCAGGACCCAATCCGGGGTGATGCGAGACGATGGTGGCCATGTTGCGCAACCACACATCGAGCGCCACGTCCTGGATCTGTAGCGGTCGCGGGGGATCGTGCCGGATCCGTTCCAGCAGTCTTTCCGAAAGGTGAATCAGTCGCAAGCAGTTCTGTCGTGCGATGCGGACACATTCCTCCGCCTCCTGTCCGAGCTCCGGCATGCGCGCCAGTCGCTGTAACGGGCCATCGACGAGCGTCAGGGGCGTACGCAATTCATGCACGAAATGCAGCAGTGACCACAATCGCCGTGCCTCCCGCATTTCTGCGGGAATATTCGCGACTGCCGATTCCGGCAGCAACAGTTGCCGCAGATTGTGGAACCATGGTTTGCGCTCGCCCCATCCGGAGGCGTGATCACGGGAGCTCGTTGCGCTCATGACGGTCCTTCCCCTGTTTTTTCCCACACGTGTCGTACTCATCGACGATGAGCCGCGAATCCTGCGCACCACGTCCCTGCTGCTCGAACGCCTCGCCCCGGTTGGCCAGGTTCTGTGTTTCGGATGTGCCGATGACGCCCTCGATCATCTCGCGCGCACGCGCCGGCGGGCGACCGGTCGTGATCCGTTTCCTTCCGTCCGCGCGCGCGACGAGTACCGCGACGGGCCGAACCCCGATACGCCCCGCATCCTTCGCACGCTCGATCTTTCTTCCCTCAGTCTGCGTGCAGCGCTCGATACCGCGCTGCGCGATCCGGTCGATTCCCTGGTCGTATGCGATTACGCAATGCCGCGGATGGACGGCATCGCATTCTTTGAACGCCTTCCCGATCCCCACGTGCGGCGCGTCCTGCTCACCGCGCTCTGCGACGAACGATTCGCCGTCCAGGCGTTCAACCGCAACCAGATCCACCAGTTCATCCGCAAGGCGGACCCGTCCGGCCCGGCGGGTCTGGTGGCGGCGTTGACGGAACAGGTACGGGCGTTCTTTCGCGTCCGTACCGCGGCGGCGTACACCGCGCTCGCAGCGGGAGCCGGCGGCGAGTTTCTCCGTCATCCCGGTGTCGGGACATTGCTTGATGCGGTGACGCGCGAATGCGGGGGGCGCGGGTTCGCGTTTCAACCCGACCCTCCCGGATTTATTCTGCACTGTGGCCCGGGGGCCTACCGCCTTTTGGCATTGGGCGACGAAGCAAGCCTCGACCGCTGCGCCCGTGTCGTCGAGGAAATCGACGGCCCGGTCGCCTTGGCCCGGGCGCTGCGCGCGCGCGAGGTGATGACCGTGGGGCGCGACGGCCGGCCCATCTATGAGGCGCACGCCGATTGGCCCGCCGTGGCCCTCGCGCCGAACCGGCAGGAGGGTCGCGGCGATCCCCTCCTGTTCTGGAGCTTGATCCCGTTGGTGCATAGGTATGAAGCGGATTGATGGGTAGCCCGATCCACCGGCCGGGGTCGTCGGCCTGAGGTTCCGGGACGGAGCGGGAACACTAGGCGAGGTCCGGCGCGCTGCCACTACCGGGTCCGGGAGTCTCGTACCGGGCGGATCGACGAACAATGCCGACATGCTCCCTGCTTCTACGAAATCCCTGGCGCAGTCTCTTGCCGGTTCGCTTGCCGCGACGCTGTTGGCGATTCCTGCCATCCCCGCGTACGGTATGGCATGGGGCCCTGGCTCCTGGGCCGGCCTGCTCGACCCGGCGGCTGCCTGTGCCGCACCGCAGGTGATCGGCATCTGCACCTGTGGCGGCGTGCCCTGCGGAATTCGTGTTCGGCGCTATGTACCGGTTGCCATTGTGGAGACCGTGCGCAGCCCGGGGGATTCGCTGGTTGCCGCAATACCGTTTCTTCCCTCGACGCTTCCCGGCGCACTGGCCGCGGCGACCGGACTCGACACGACGGGCAGTTCCTCGCTTTCCACCACCGACAATACCGCCGAGGTGCATGTCTGGACGCTGGCAAGTCTGCCGATTCCCGGTCTTTCTTGTCTTGCTTGCGGCCCCTCATCGGCGTTGGTACCCGCCGCCCCGCCAGCCAGCGCCGGATCTGCCGGCCCACGCTGCGGAGGCGCGCTCACCGCAACGGAACAGGCGCTCGCCACCGCGGCCGGCGCGCTCGCAACCCTCGGCATGCCCCGCCTCGTCTACGCCTCGGAACTCGATGTGATGAATTGGCGAACGGGCTGTCGCGATGGGGCATCGACGATTGCCGCACTCGCCACCGGATCGATGCCGACGATCGGCGCCTGGGGCGCATTGCTGCCGCGCCAGATGCGGGACATCGGTCCGCCGCCGCGCCTTTACTCCGCCCTGACCGGTGTGCGTGCGATGAGTCTGGCGCGGGATCAGCTGGGCACATTTCCCTTTCCCGTCGACACCCAGGGGAAGCTGCAGCAGGCATATCCGGTCGTGAGCGCATGCTTTCCGGTCGGGGGACTGCCCTTGCCCACGGCCCCCGCGTCTGCAATGCCGACGGTGGCGAGCCCCGATGGGCGGATCGCCTGGGTGTATTGGCGTCCGGTGGTCTGTTGCATCGGCGCGTCCAGTGAGGCGCAGTGCCTCAAGCCCTAGTACGAGGAGGCTGCGCGGCGTTCTCGCCACGGCTGCGGCATGGCAACCGTCGCGACGCCGGAAACTGCGTTTTGCGGGCGCGGCGGCCCCCGCCACCCGTGCCCGATCACGATTTCGAACGTGAGCCGGATGCGCCCTTCCCCATTTCGCAGGGCGTCGAGTTCGGCGTGCAGGGCGCGCCCCACCCGGCCCGACGGAAGGCCGCGCGCCCGATCGGCGCGCGGGTTCGCGCCCAAGGCGCGCACCTCGGTCAGCAACGGTTTGGCGCCGCCGAAGGTGAGCCGCAGTGTCTCGGACTCCGTCACGGGCGTCTCGAATCCCGCGGTGACCAGCATGTCGCCGAAATCATGCATGTCGACGTAGGGCATGGGCCGGGTCGCCATCCCGGCACGCACGCAGGCTGCGCGCAATTCCTGCAGGGTGTCCGGTCCGTAGGCGCTGAAAAGCACCAGACCGCCCGGCCGCAACACGCGGGAAACCTCGGCAATGACTTCGTGCGGCGCCGGGTGCCACGGGAGCATGAGGTTGGAAAACACCAGATCGATCGACTCGTCGGGCCACGGTAGCTGGCCAGCGTCGGCGCACACCGTCGGTGCCGCCGGTGCGGATCGGGGCGACAGCAGCGATCGCCAGTGCCAGGAGCCCTTCGGCGCAGCGCGACCGCCACGCCCGGGATCGGCCCGCAGCATGGCCTCCGACAGATCCGCACCGAAGACCTGCGCGTCGGGGAATCGCGCCTGCAGCGCAGCCCGGCCGCGCCCCGCCCCGCAGCCAAGGTCGAGAATGCGCGCCGGGGCGTGCCGCAGTACCGATAGCCGCTCGATCAGGCGGTTGCCCGCTTCCCGCACCAGCGCGTCATGTTCGGCGAAGCGTGCGGCGCGGGCGTCGAACTGGCGGCGAACGGTGGGGACGAGTACCTGGGCACGGTCGGAGTTCATCCGGGGACCCTCTACAGTTCCTCAGCCGGCGCCGCCCGCCCGGCGCAGGGCGGCACGTGTCGCCAGCGATGCGCCCGCAGCGCCCAGCAGTCCTCCCGCCGGGCATAGCAGCCATGCGGATGCCAACGGGGCCGGGGCATCCACCCATCGCAGGGAATATTCGGTGGCAAGTTCCACAAAAACCGGGGCGAGCCAGGCGCCGACCCACAGCACGATGGCGGCGGCGAGCGCGCCGGCCAGTGCCATGCTGATCGCTCCCGCATACACGTAGGGCCGCCGCAGCGCTGCCGGCTCCATGCCGAGGATCTGGAACACCCGCAGTTCCTCCGGGTCAAGCCGCAATGCCACCCGAGGCCACAGATCGGCAATCAGCGAGAACCCGGCCACCAGCGCCGCAAGCAACACCAGGGCCAGCAGGGCTCCGGTGCGCGCCGCGAAGTGCATCAATGCATCGAGCTTTCGGGCGGTCCCGGGTTCATAGGCTACTGCGGTGACGCCTTTGTGCGTCCGCATGGCGGCGACCGCATCTTCGATTGCGTCGGGCGTCGCGGCGGGGTCGAACCGTACGATGAAGGCATTGGGCAAAGGATTGGGCTGCAGATCGTTCAGGCCGCTGTCGGCCAGGCTTTTGCGCGCCACCAGCGCGGCGCGCGCGGCGTCGCGTCCGACGAACTCGACCGAAACCACGGGCCCGGACTGGCGCAGGGCGCCCCGCAGCGCATCGAGGGCGGCCAGCCGCTCGCTGCGTGCTGCGAATACGAGCGCGGACGGAACGGCCCAGGCGGGCCGTTCCGGCGGCCATATGCGCCATGCCGCGGCGCCGACCAGAACCGCCGCCGCGACGACCGCCGCGGTACAGAGCGCCGAAACCGCCAGCGTCAAGGGCTTGCGGAACAGTCCTCGCAAGGCACACCGCAATGCGGCGGCGCGGCTCGATCCGATGCGTTGTGACGATGCCGCGCTCATGGGGCCAGCCTTCCATCCCGGAGACGCACGATCCGGGCGCGCGCCGGCCAGATCCCAATCGGCCGCTCCGCCGACGCCGTTTCTCCGCCGAGGTCGGCGTCCGGCCGGGGATGGGCCGGCGCGCGGGTCGTCGCAACGACCGTGACGCCCGCGCCGGCGAACTGGTCGATGATCGCAACGAGCTGTGCCGCAACCGGCGGGTCGAGGTCCTGGATCGGATCGTCGAGCAGCAGCAACGCCGGTCGATTCACGAGCGCGCGGGCCAGCGCGACGCGGCGTGCTTCGCCGCTCGCGATATCGGCGCAGCGGATCCCGCTCAGGCGATTCGCATCCAGTCCCACGAGTTCGAGCGCTGCCCGCGCGCGTCGCAAGCCCTCGTCGGCGCCGACGTCGGCCACCCAGGCGGCGAACGCGATGTTGTCCAATACGCTGTGCCGAGCCAGCAGTGGTGCCGCCGCCGACAGGATGCCCAGGGATCGGCGCAGATGGGCGCGCGCCAATGGACCGATTGCCGCAAGGTCTTCGCCGACGATGCGGATCACCCCAGCGCTGGGGGCATCCAGGCCCGCCAGCAGGCGCAGCAGAACGCTTTTGCCGCTGCCGCCGGGGCCTTCCAGCACGACGAACTCGCCGCGACGCACCTGCAGGTCGATTCCTTGCAGCGCCGGGCGGAACGTGCCATAGCGCTTTTCCACGCCGTCCGCGGACAGCACCGGGGTGGCAAGGTTGGGCGCCGACAGGGTGGGTTCTTTTTTCACGGGTTCCGAAGGAATGCAGGAACTGGCGCGGATTGTACGTGGGGGCCGGATGGCGGCCGTGGGCGGGTGCCCGCCGCGCGCTTGTCACACTCCCTTCCTATAATCGGAGAAACGGATTTCTGCCCAAAAGGTCGCAAGATCGCCCCGCTCCCGATCGACCCCGAAAAGTTCCTGAACAGGGAGCTATCCCAGCTTGCGTTCAACGAACGGGTCCTGTCCCTGGCGCAGCGCGAAACGACGCCGCTGGGTGAGCGGCTGCGGTTTCTCTGCATCGTCTCGTCGAATCTGGACGAGTTCTTCGAGATTCGTGTTCCGGACCTCCTCGACGAGATGCGCGAGGCCGGGGGAATCGGCCCGTCGGCGCCCCAGTGGGAAGCGTTCACGCGGATTTCCGAGCGCGCACACGCATTGGTCGAACGGCAGTACGCGCTCTACAACGACGAGATCATCCCCGCTTTTGCGCGCGCGCGCGTTGCCATTGCCGGACACCGGGAGCGCAGCGAGCCGCAGCGCGCGTGGGTGCGCGATTATTTCGAGCGCGAGGTGGCGCCGCTGCTCTCGCCGATCGGCCTCGATCCCGCGCACCCGTTCCCGCAGGTGATGAACAAGGCGCTGAACTTCATCGTACAGTTGCAGGGCAAGGATGCGTTCGGCCGCACGGCCGGCGTCGCCATCGTCAAGGTACCGCGCGCACTGCCGCGGGTGATCGCCTTGCCGCAGCGGCTCGCGCTGGGACGGCAAACCTTCGTGCTCTTGTCGTCGGTGATCCGGGCGCACCTCGGCGACTTGTTCCCGCGGCGCACGGTGACCGGATTTTCCCAGTTCCGCGTCACCCGCGACTCCGATCTGTGGGTCGACGAGCGCGAGGTTTCCAACTTGCGGCAGGCGGTGAAGTTCGAGCTTGCTCAGCGCCATTTCGGCAACGCCGTTCGACTCGAGATCTTGCGCAGCTGCCCGCCTCAGTTGGAAGCGCTGCTGTGCAGCCAGTTCGTGCTTCCGTCGGAAGCCGTGTATCGCGTGAATGGGCCGGTCAATCTCGTGCGGTTGAACCAGCTCGTCGACCACCTCACGCAGCCCAGGCATCGTTTCCCGCCCCTGGTGCCGGCGTGGCCCAAGGGCGTGGGCGAGGATGCGGACATGTTCGCCGCGATCCGTCGCGGCGACATCTTGCTGCACCACCCGTTCGAGAGTTTCGAGCCGGTCGTCGAGTTGTTGCGGCAGGCGATCGCCGATCCGCAGGTGGTCGCGATTCGCATGACGCTCTACCGGACAGGAACCGGCTCGGTGCTGGTCGACCTGCTGGCGGAAGCGGCGCGGCGCGGCAAGGAAGTGACGGTCGTCGTCGAGTTGCAGGCGCGCTTCGATGAGGAAGCGAACGTCAATCTCGCGGAACGGCTGGAGACCGTCGGCGCACAGGTGGTCTACGGTGTGGTCGGCATGAAGACCCATGCCAAGATGTTGCTGATTCTGCGGCGGGAGGAACGGCGCGGCCGGGTGCGGGTCGTACCCTACGTGCATCTCGGCACCGGCAATTACCATCCCGCGACGACCAAGCTGTATACCGACTTCGGCCTGATGACCGCGGAACCGGCGATCTGCGAAGACGTCGAGAAGATCTTCCTCCATCTCACGAGCCTCACGCGCGTGCAGCGGCTGCGATATTTATGGATGGCGCCGTTCGCGCTGCAACGCCACATCATCGCGGCGATCGAGGCTGAGGCGCGCAACGTTCGCAGCGGCAAACCCGGGCGGGTCGTTGCCAAGGTCAACGCCCTGACCGACGAGGCAACCATCGAGGCGCTCTATGCTGCTTCCCAGGCCGGCGTCAGCATCGATCTGATCGTGCGAGGGGCTTGTGCGCTGCGCCCCGGTGTCAAGGGGCTTTCCGAGAACATCCGTGTGCGCTCGATCGTGGGTCGGTTTCTTGAGCACCACCGGATCTACTATTTCCGCGCCGGCGGCACCGACAAGGTCTACCTCGCCAGCGCCGACTGGATGGGACGCAATCTCCTGCGGCGCATCGAGATCGCCTGGCCGTTGCTCGACCCCGCGCTCAAGGAGCGGGTGATCGGGGAGGGCTTGCGTCCATACCTGTACGATACGGCCGACGCCTGGATCCTCGGTTCCGACGGCACCTATGCGCCGCCGCGCAACCCGGATCGCGGGTTTCGGGCCCAGCAGACGCTGGTCGAAGGGCGTTCGTCGTCGGGGGAGGAATAAATGGAACTCGTGCTGTGGCGCCACGCCGAAGCGGAAGACGCGGGGAACGGGATCCTCGATCTGGAACGCAAACTGACCGCCAAGGGCGAGAAGCAGGCGCGCCGCGTTGCCCAATGGCTTAACGATCGGCTTCCTGATGCGACGCGGATCCTCGTCAGCCCGGCGGTGCGCACCCAGCAGACGGCCCAGGCGCTCATCGAGTTGTCCGATCGCAAATGGAAGACGGTGCCCGCCGTCGCTCCCGGCGCCGAGGTCGATGCGTTCCTGGCCGCGGTCAACTGGCCGCACGCCCGCAACCCCGTCATCGCCGTCGGTCACCAGCCGACACTGGGCCTTGTCGCCAGCCGGCTGCTGACCGGGACATCCCTGCCCTGGAGCGTCAAGAAGGGCCAGGTGTGGTGGATCAGTTCCCGCACCGACAACGGCGACGCGCTGGCGTCGCTCGTGGCCGCGATCGGTCCGGGACAGCTGTAAATCGGCAATTCCTGTGATCTGCCCCCCGTAGGCCGTCCTTCCGCCGCGGACGCGGGGAACAAGGAACCGGGTCAGATTTCCCGTACCCGGAACAGGATCCCGACCCGCGCCCACTGTTGCGCCTCCTCCTCCAGCAGGTACCGCGTCAACGGGCGGCGGGCGAGCCAGCCGCGTTCGATGCCGAGGTCGAATGCGCCGCGGGCGTGCAGGGTCCAGCGCGGCAGGCGCACCGCGCCG
>JAJYBQ010000224.1 GCA_021778935.1 Pseudomonadota bacterium
CGGCCAAGCCGGCGCGGCGGCACGGGCGGGCAGGCGCGCCGGCCTGGGCAAAGCCTGCGCTCCGGGTGGCGTTCGGGGCGGCGTTTGCGGCGGTGACGGGAGCGCGGCTTGCGGCCGGTCCAGGAGCGGCGGCGGGCGGAGCCGCAGCATCCAGCACAGCGAGCGCAGCGGCCGCTGCATCGCGGCGGGGGCGGCGGCGAGCAGCGCCGCCATCTCCGGGTCGCGCAACAGGTGTTCGAGTTGCCCGCGATACCCCACCGCCTCCGGCACCAAAGTCAGCAGCCAGCCGGAATGTGTCGGCAGCGTGCCCGGCTGGCGCGGCCGGTGGCGCGCGGCGCGGCGTCGCGCAGAGGGGCGGCGCGGTGCGATGCGCCCGTCCTGAACGCGGGCGATGAGCCGGGCGACGCGCTGTCTGATGTCGCCGATGCGGCCGACGATGAGCGCGACCAGCGGCGAGGACAGCTTCCCCCAGGCGCACCGGGCGTCCACCGCCAGGGCGAGCGCGAGCAGAATGGCGGCGAATTTCTCGGCCGGGGTGTGGGGTGGCGTGGGCACGGTTTTTTGTTAGTATTTTTGACGCGAATGGGCAAGTGGGAATGACGACGGAGGCCGCGAGCGGTGGAAGGCTTGGGCCGATGGGCCGAAGCAAGCGCGGGGGGAAGATGGGCGCGCCCGTCGTTCGAAGCCGCGTTCGCGCGCTTCCCGGTAGTGGGTCAGTCTGAAACGCCCTGAATGAAATCCTAGCTTGTTTGCCTTTGGCAGGCTAGGCGATCGTGGCATACTCCCGACATGGTACTGAAGCGCCTCCCCCGGCCTCGCGATCCAACCCAGCTTGGCAAACTCATGGTGGATATTGCCACGGGTGAGAAGCCGGATTTCGTGCCTCCCATCGCCAAGCATGACGCGATTAACTTGGACACGATGGACGAAGCAGAGAGAGCCGTCGCACAGAGAAAGGCGATACGACACAAACATACGGCTGGGGGCTAGAGACCCGGGATGCGAGGCTCATGTATTGCCTGCGCGGCTTTCTTTCGCCGAATGACCAAATCGTATGGATCGGTGATAGGCAAATTTATGCGCACCGATGCGCGCAGAGTTTGAAGCTCTTTAGCCGCCGAGTATGTGCGGGTACGTTTTTCGCCTTTCGGTTCTAGCAAGTTTACCTCGCAGAGACGCTTAAGGTCTCGCGCGGCCGTAAAATCTGTGACATCGGTTTCCGATCGGTAGCGAGAGTTTGTCAACCTGATTCCTAGCGCAGCATCGAAGATCGGAATCGCTGTCCTTTCGTGCAAACTCTCTCGTTCGATAATCCGTTGGATCCCGAGGAAAAGCTTTTCGTACTCCTCGTTTCGGCGAATCAATGTCGCTGCTTGTTGGTAATGCGCCTTTAAGCAAAAGCGCACCCACGGCAGCGCATCCCTGCCTGGGTTCCAGACTCCTTGTCCAGTTGAAGCAAGAATGTCGTAGTAATCCTGCGTGTTTCTTCCGAGCCATTCCTCGATGCTGCAAAACACAGGGTGCAACAACCCGTCGCGACTTAATATTAGAGTTTGCAACGATCTTGCCATACGCCCGTTTCCGTCTTTGAAGGGGTGGATCATCGTGAGGTTCAGATGAGCCATGGCTGCCCGCACCATTGGAGCAACATCGCTCCGGTCGTTCATCGAGGCGACAAGTTCTTGGATCAACGGGTCAACGAGATCACTTTCTGGGGCCGCATATACCGTCTCGCCGCTCGTAGAATTGACCACGAAGATAGGTCCGGGGCGCCATTGACCGGGAAGCTTTGTCATGTCGTAGCTGATCATCATGAAATGGAGACTTTTTAAGAACTGCTTCCCCAGCTCAAAAAATGGATCTTGTGCAGCCTGCATTATATAGGTCATCGCGTTTCGGTATCCGCGAATTGCGAACCACGTTTCCGTTCTTTCATCCAAGGCAGGCTCATCGTCAATTGCCGCAAGCGCGTCGTCAATTGTTGCGTGATAACCCTCGATGCTATTGGAGCCTTGGATTGCCCGAGCGAAGGTCGTACGGCGCAGCGATCCAAGCCACCTTCGCGGGTTGCTTTGTGTGTAAGAACGCAATTTATCCCTTTGTTTTGTAATTAATTCAACCACATCTTGGTCTGCATCGTTCAACGCTGGCGTCGCGTAAATCATGTGGGAATGTTCCTTTCCGTCCAACATAATGTTGTATTCTAATTGACATTTTGTAGCTGTCAATCTACCATTCCCACACGATCAAACTCTCCCGCGAAGCACGCGCTCAAATCCTCGGCATGATGGTCGAAGACATGGCGATCCGCGCGATCAGCCGCATGACGAGCGCCAGCAAGAACACCGTCGCCAAACTGCTTGAGGACGCAGGCGAGGCGTTCAGCGACTATCAGGATCGCACCCTGCGGAACCTGACCTGCAAGCGTGTGCAGACACTGACCCACTACCCGTACCCCCGGCCGTTGCGCCGCCCGCGCCGCGCGGTCCATGATCCCGCTCCGGGCTGAGGGTGAGGAACACGTCATGCGCAACGGCATGCCCCGCGATATCGGCGAGCGGTCCGGCGGGTCCGGCGGGGAGCAGGCGGAGGCCATCGACTGGGTGGCGCGCGCGCGGGCGCTGCGGCCGGAGCTTGAAGCGGCGGCGGCGCGCATCGACGACTCGCGGGAACTGCCGGCCGACATCGTGGAGGCGCTGCACCGGGAGGACATGTTCCGCCTGCTGATCCCGCGCGATCTCGGCGGCGCCGAACTCGATCTGCCGAGCTTTGTCCAGGTGGTCGAGGCGCTGGCGCAGGCCGATGGCAGCGTGGCGTGGTGCGTGGGCCAGGGCGACGTGTCCTCGGTCACCGCCGCCTACCTGCCGCGCGAGGCGGCGTGGGAGATGTTCGGGCGCGACCGGCGCGCGGTGATCGCCTGGGGCGCCGGGCCGAGCGGTCAGGCGGTGCCGGTGGCGGGCGGGTTCCGCGTCAGCGGCAAATGGAGTTTCGCGTCGGGCTCGCGCCACGCCAACTGGCTCGGCGGCATGTGCCCGATCGTCCGCCCGGACGGCACGCCGCCGGAGGGGCCGCCGGCCATCCGCACCTTCGTCTTCCCCAAGGCACAATGCCAGGTGATCGACGACTGGGAGGTGATCGGGCTGCGCGGCACCGGCAGCGACAGCTATGCGATCACCGACATGTTCGTGCCCGAGGGCTTCCAGTTCCTGCGCACGGAGCCGGCCCCCCATCCGGGCGCGCTGTACCGGATGCCGCTGATCGCGATGTATCCGCCCTCGTTCGCCGCCGTGGCGCTCGGCATCGCGCGCTCGGTGCTCGACTCGTTCACCGCGATGGCGCGGGGGAAAACGCCGCGCGGGGGCCAGCCGATGCGCGACAACGCGGCGGTGCAGTCGCTGCTGGGGCACGCGGAGGCGCGCTGGCGCTCGGCGCGGGCGTTCCTGCTGCAATCGCTGCGCGCGGCGGTCGCGGACCTTGCCGGGGGCGCCTCGCTGGGGGGCGAGCACGACGTGACGCTGCGCATGTGCACGACCTTCGCCATCCAGGAAGCGGTGGCGGTGGTGGACACGCTGTACCACGAGGCGGGGGCCAGCGCGATCCTGATGGCCAACCCGTTCGAGCGGCGGTTCCGCGACATCCATGCGGTGGCGCAGCAGGTGCAGGGACGGCGGGCCAATTTCGAGCTGGTCGGCCAGCGGTTGCTGGGCTTGCCGACCGGGCCGCTGGTGTTCTGAGCACACGGGCGGCGGGGTCGTGGCGGGATTCCTCCGCGTTCCCGTAGCTGTTGCCGGCGAGGACGCCGGCTAAGACCGTATTGCCGGGAGC
>JAJYBQ010000225.1 GCA_021778935.1 Pseudomonadota bacterium
AACACGTTCAACGCGAACACCGAGCGGAAGTTGAAATCGGTGATGGCAACCATCAGGCGATCCGGCCGGCCGAGATCCAGCACCAGGACGCTCAATCCGCCGGCCAGCATCGCGATCGACAGCAGGCCGGCAAGGCGCGCGCGCTCCTTGTATTCGTGACGCCCGAACACGGACCCGATCGACGCGACGTTGAGCACCCCGGACGCGGCCACGATCAGGAAGATCGCGAAAACGTGCGGCAATCCCCATACCACCTGGTTGCTCATGCCGGTGATCACATGGCCGTACCGTTCGAGCCGCACCGCCGAGTAGAGGCCGATCGCAACCGCCAGCAGGCCGACTCCGAGCAACGCCGCAAACACGCGACCTTCGCGCTGGCGATCGCCACCGAAGGGAAGTCTGGCGAACGGGGCGAGGACGGCACTGGGTTCGGGAACGGCAGCCATGTCAAATCCCCTGATACCGTACGCCCGGATCCAGATCGAGGTCGGCACGTACCGCCTGCGTCGGGGTTTCCCGGATCCGGCGGGCGATCGCGCTCGTCGGGTCGTTGAGGTCGCCGAACAGCATCGCCCCCTGCCCCTCATGGGCGCAGGCCTCCACGCAGGCAGGCTGCTCCCCGCGGTCGATGCGCTGGACGCACATCGTGCAGCTCTCCACGCAGCCCTTGCCGCGCGGCACGTCGGGTTTCTGGTCGTAAACCGGCTCGTGGACGAAGGACCGGGCCTTGTATGGACACGCCATCATGCAATAGCGGCACCCGATGCACCGGTGCCGATCGACGAGCACAAGTCCGTCGGCGCGCTGGAACGATGCCCCGGTCGGACATACGTCGACACAGGGCGGCTCGGCGCAATGCTGGCACATCATCGGCAAGGACACCTTCCGCCCCGATCCGATCTCCTTCAGATCGACCTTGCGGATCCATTGCGGGCGCTGCGCAAGGTCGATCCCGGAGGTGAATCCGTTCTCGCGCGCGCACGCATCGACGCAGGCGTTGCAGTTCGATGCGCAGCGCGTCGTGTCGATGAGCAGACCCCAGCGGTTTTTCGACGATGCCGGTTCCCCCGCGGACCGGGCCTGCGCAAGGGAAATCAGACGCAGGCCGGGCGCAAGGGTCATTGCCCCCAATGCCGCCGCACCCATGCCCAGCGCATTCCGGCGCGCCGGGCTTTCCGGCGGGACGGAATCGCCACGGTCGGCGCCTTCGCCGTTCATCGGCTGCTGGGGTTCCACGCGACTCATGGCATCCTCGCAGACTCGGCGCTCGCCGTCGAGAGGCGGGTGTTCGGCGCGCCCGGAGGCGCGTCCCCCGTGCGCGGATTGTGACATTCGAAGCAGTCGATGCGCACGGCGACGAACGCGTGGCAAGCCTGGCAGAAATTGCGGTCGCTGCCCAGCACCGAATGGGTTTCCCGGCTTGCGTGGCATGCAATGCACTCGCGCAGTTGCACGCGCGCGCCGCGCACGCCCTGCCGCACGGTGATCTCGCGCTGGTGCAGCAGCAGTGCAAAATGGTTGCGGCGCATGTACTCCGTCGGCGCAATGCAGTGGCCGGGATGGGCGATGACGATGTCGGGCTGCGGAACGCGGTCATCCGCGCGGGCCGGCGTCACGAGCCCGGCCAACCCCAGGCCGGCGAGCGCGAACCACCCTGCGACGATGCAGACGACGGCGGACGGCGCCGCGGCCCGAAACACGATCATTCCCCCAGGCCCATCTGGATGTATCCCGTCGGACACACATCGTGGCAGATATGGCACCCGATGCAGCGGGTGTAATCGGTTCCGACGTAACGACCCAGCGTCGACTCGCTCTTCGACACCCGGTACACCGCATGCTGGGGACAGTAGACGACGCAGTTGTCGCACTCGAAACACATGCCGCAGCTCATGCAGCGCTTGGCTTCGGCAACCGCCTCGGCCTCGGACAGCCCGTCCAGGCGTTCCTGGAAATTTCCGAGCGCCGAATCCCGACTCAGCGTCGTGACCTTGCGCCGGTTGCGGTCGACGTACTGGAAATGTCCCAGGAACATTTCGGTCGCCGGGATCACATAGCGATTCGCGCGGTTTTCGAAGTTGTGGATCCCGACATGTGTGTCGCTGCCGCGCAGCGGTTCCTCCGCCGGACTGATCTCCAAACCGGCCTCGATCATCTTGCGTGAAAGATCGAAGGCATGGACGTCGATCTTCGGCCGCTTCTCCAGCTCGATGCCGCGCAGGACCGCGTCGATTCCGTCGGCGGCGATCGCACCGTGGCCGATCGCCGTCGTGAGCAGATGCGGGCGGATGACGTCACCGCCGGCAAACACGTTCTCCGTGCCCGCCACGCGGTAGTTCTTGTCGGCGTTGACCGCTCCGCGACCGTTGTCGAATTCCTCGATGCCGGTGAAATCCACCGCCTGACCGATGGCCGAGACGATCAGATCCGCCGGGATGTCCTCCTCGCTGCCCTCCACCTTCTGGACGTCGAGCTTCCCGCCGACCATCTTGGCCGTGCACTGCGCCACGCGCAAGGCCGTCGCACGGCCGTCGGCGCCGCGAACGATCCCGATCGGCACATATCCGCCGCGGATGGCGATTCCTTCGGCCTTGGCCTGCTCGACTTCATGCCTGCTGGCCTGCATCTTGTCCACCGGGAAGACGGAGGTCAGCGTCACCTCGCAGCCTTGGCGCGCCGACACGGCCGCTGCGTCGTGGGCGAGCCGCCCCGCAATCGCGGATTCGATGTCGGTCGGCCGGACGTTCTGGATATGCCCCAGGCGGCGCGCAACCGTCGCGACGTCGATGGAGGTGTCGCCGCCGCCGACGACGACCACGCGCTTGCCGACGTGCTGCAGGCGTCCGTCGTTGAACGCCCGCAGGAACGCCGTCGCCGTCACGACGTTGGGCGCCTCGCAATCGGCGAGCGGAAGCGCCCGGCCGGATTGCGCGCCCATTGCGAGGAACACCGCGTCGTACCGGCCACGGATCTCGTCCATGGTGACGTCGCGGCCGATCCGGCAGTTCAGGCGCGCCTCCACGCCAAGATCGAGAATCCGCTGGATTTCCGCATCCAGCAGATCGCGCGGCGTCCGGAATCCCGGGATGCCGTAGCGCATCATTCCGCCCAGGTGCTCATGCTCGTCGAAGATCGTGACGCCGTGCCCCTTGCGCGCGAGCTGGAAGGCGCAGGAAAGGCCGGCGGGTCCGCCGCCGATGACCGCCACCTTCTTGCCGGTGCGCTCCGCCGACGCCTCGAAGGACAGCCCTTCGCGGATGGCGAAGTCGCCCAGGAAATGCTCGACGGAGTTGATGCCGACGTGATCCTCGACGTCGTTGCGGTTGCACCCCGACTCGCACGGAGCCGGACAGACCCGCCCCATCACCGCCGGGAACGGGTTCGCGTTGGCAAGCTTGCGCCAAGCATATTCCTGCCAGCGCATGCCCTTCGGCGGCTTTTCCGTCCCGCGCACCACCGCGAGATAGCCGCGGATGTCTTCGCCGGCCGGGCAGCTTCCCTGGCACGGCGGCGTGGACTGCACGTAGGTCGGGCACTTGTGCGAATGATCGCCATCGAAGATCCACTCGCGCCAGGATTCCTGCTCATGGTCCCCGTCGCGGTATCGCCGGAACGTGAGCGCGGTCTCCTTCCCAGCTGAAACTTGTTCCAGATCTGCCGACATCGAATGTCTCCCCTGCCTTGGTCCTATTTCAATCGGATCGCCGTGCTGACGAGTTGGTGCACGCCACCCACCATGCTCATATTGAACTTGTAGTACGGCAGC
>JAJYBQ010000226.1 GCA_021778935.1 Pseudomonadota bacterium
GGCCTGCCCCTGCTCGCGCCAATGAGCTAGGTTGCGGGGCGGATGGCGATCCAGGTCGGCGCAGTGTCCTTGCAGGAGTCGAACGGCGGCCGCGGCGTCCTGCTGAGCGGCGTTCCCGGTGTCGCACCGGGGAAGGTCGCCGTCCTCGGCGGCGGCGTGGTCGGCACGAATGCCGCAAAAATGGCGATCGGGCTTGG
The DNA here is from genome assembly GCA_021778935.1 of Pseudomonadota bacterium. The sequence continues at coordinate 198 of JAJYBQ010000226.1, forward strand.
CGCCTCGGTCACGATTCTCGACCGGTCGATGCCGCGGCTACGCGCTCTCGACGACCTTTTCCTCGGGCGTGTCCAGACCGAGTTCGCGTCATTCGACGCGACCGAGCAGGCGGTCGAGGAAGCGGATCTCGTGATCGGCGCCGTCCTGATCCCCGGCGCGGCGGCGCCCAAGCTGATCCGGCGCGAACAACTCGCCCGCATGAAACGCAGGGCCGTCATCGTCGACGTCGCAATCGACCAGGGCGGCTGCGTCGAAACGTCGCGGCCGACAACCCATGCCGACCCGACCTTCGTCGTCGACGGCGTCGTGCACTACTGCGTCGCCAACATGCCCGGGGCCGTGCCGCACACGTCCACGTTTGCGCTCAACAACGCGACCCTTCCCTTCACGCTGGCGCTGGCGGACAAGGGGTGGCGGCAGGCCTGCGCGGACGATCCGCATCTGCGCGCCGGGGTGAATATCCATGCGGGAACGGTCGCGCATGCGGCAGTGGCAGCGGCGCTGGGGAAGGAACATACGCCGCTCGCCGTCGGAAACTGACCCCCTCACCCTGCCCCGTCCCCGGAGGAGTCCCGATCCGGACGCGCCTACCGGGACAGGAAGCGTTCGAGCCAGTAGGCGCCGATGATGGTCTTCACGTCGGTGACGGTGCCGTCCCCCGCCCATTGCACGAGTTGTTGCCACGGCGCGGTGAATACTTCGAGCACCTCGCCGGCATCGGGTCCGACCCCCCCCACGCACTGCAAATCGCGGGCAAGGAAGACCTCCAACTTTTCGTCCGAATAGCCGATGGCGTTGTGAAATCCGCCGAGGTGATCCCAACGCGCGGCGCAATAGCCGGTTTCCTCCTGCAACTCCCGCTGCGCGCAGGCCAGTGCATCTTCCCCGAGGTCGAGCTTGCCGGCAGGAAGTTCGATGAAGCTGCGCCCGGCGGCGTACCGGAACTGCCGCTCCAGCACCACCGTTTCGGCGTCGAGCAGCGGCACGATCACCGCCGCGCCGGGATGACGGATGTATTCGCGCACGCCGATATGGCCGTCGGGGCAGCGAACGCGGTCGCGATGGATGGTGAAAAACGCCCCTTCAAAGGCGCGTTCGGATTCCAGCGCGATCTCGGCCAGGGGATCCGGGCGGGACTCCATGGGTCAGCTACCCAAGGCGCGCAGCACGGCGTTGTTGCACAACGCGAGCAGCCCTTGCGGCACGATCCCGAGAATCAGGGCCAGCAGCCCGTTTACCGACAGCGCAATGCGCATGTCGGGCCGCACATGGATCGGGTGGCTGTCGGTCGCATCCTCGAACCACATCACCTTGACGACGCGAATGTAGTAAAAGGCGCCCACCAGCGAGAACAGCACGGCGGCCACAGCCATCGGAACCATCCCGGAGGACGTGCCGGAAAGCAACGCCTGCAGGACGACGAGCTTGGCATAGAAGCCCATCGTCGGAGGCACGCCGGCCAGCGAGAGCATCACCAGCGTCATCAGGAAGGCATACCAGGGGCTGCGTTTGGCCAAGCCGCGAAGATCAGAGATCTCCTCCGCCTCGAAGCCTGCGCGGGAGATGAGCAGCACGATGCCGAACGCGCCCGCTGTCGCCAGCGCATAGGTCACGACATAGAAGGTCGCCGCCGAATAGGCGCCGGCGGTGATGTTGATGTTCCCGCTGACAACGCCCGCCAGCATCGCCAGCATCATGAAACCCATCTGTGCGACGGTCGAATACCCAAGCATGCGCTTGATGTTGGTCTGCGCCACCGCGGTGACGTTACCGAGCGCGATCGAGGCGATGGCGAGCACGGCAAGAATGTGCTGCCAGTCCACCGCCAGTTGCGGCACACCCTCGACCAGCAGGCGAAACGCCATCGCGAACGCGCCGAGCTTGGGTGCGGACGCGAGGAGCAGCGTCACCGGCGTCGGCGCCCCCTGATAGACGTCGGGCACCCACATGTGGAACGGCACGACCCCCAACTTGAACGCGATGCCCGCGATCAGGAAGATCGTTCCCAGCAACAGCGCGAGGCTCACCACGCCGCCTCCGGCGGCACGGTGGGCGATCGCATCGACGTCCAGCGTGCCCGTGGCGCCGTAGAGCATCGACATGCCGTAGAGCAGGAAGCCCGAAGCCATCGCCCCGAGGATGAAGTATTTCATCGCCGCCTCGGTGGCGCGCGCGTCGTCGCGCCGCAAGGCGACCAGCGCATACAACGCCAGCGCCTGCAGTTCGAGGCCGAGATAGATGACCAACAGATTGTTGGCCGAAATCATGACCAGAATGCCGAGCAGCGCAAACAGGACGAGCGCGAAAAACTCACCCCGCCAGATTGCGCGATCACGCGCATACGACTGGGCATAGATCAGCGAGAACGCGGCGGCCAGGATCGCCGTGATCTTGAGTACGCCGGTCATCGGGTCGACCACGAACATGCCGCCGAAGGCGTACTCGACCGCGCCACCGACCATACCCTGCCAGACCTCGTAGGCCGTGAGCAGCAGGACGAACAGCGCGCCCCCGTAGGTGACGTTGCGATCGCGATTGCCGACGAACAGGTCGCCGATCAGGACCGCGCCGGCCCCGATCAACAGGGCCAGCTCGGGCGTCACCGCCGCCATGTTGAACGAGCTCATTGGAAGTTGTCCGGTACGAGTTTGGTGTGGGCAATCTGCACCAGCAGATCGGAAACCGAGGCATGCATCGCGTGGATCATGGGCGCGGGATAGACCCCGATCCACAGCACCGCGACCGCCAGCACCCCCAGCGCAAACAGTTCGCGTCCATCGGCATCGCGCAGCTTGGCGACGGTGTCGTTGGCGACCGCCCCGAAGATCACGCGCTTGTACATCCACAGCGAGTACGCCGCGCCGAGCACCAGCGTCGTCGCGGCGATCGCGCCGATCCAGAACTCGTAGCGCACCGACGCCAGGATGACGAGGAATTCGCCGACGAAACCACTGGTGGCCGGCAAGCCGCTGTTGGCCATCGCGAACAGCATCATCAGTGCAGCAAAGCGCGGCATGGTGTTCACCACGCCTCCGTAATCGGCGATGTTGCGCGAATGGGTGCGGTCATACATCACCCCGATGCACAGGAACATCGCGCCGGAAACGAAGCCGTGCGAGATCATCTGGGTGATCGCGCCCTCGATACCGGTCTGGCTGAACAGGAAGAATCCCAGGGTGACGAAACCCATGTGCGCGATCGACGAGTACGCAACCAGCTTTTTCATGTCGGTCTGCACCAGGGCGACCAGACCGATATAGACCACCGCCACGAGCGAGAGAGTGATCAGGACCGGCGCCATCGCATGCGACGCATCCGGGGCAATCGGCAGGGAAAAGCGCGCGAAACCGTATGCCCCCAACTTCAGCATGATCGCCGCCAGTACCACCGATCCGCCGGTCGGTGCCTCGACGTGGGCATCCGGCAACCAGGTATGTACGGGCCACATCGGAACCTTCACCGAGAACGCGGCGAGGAATGCCAGGAACAGCAGCATCTGCGCATGGAAACCCAAGGGCAGCCGTTGCCATGCGGTGATGTCGAAATTCCCCCCCGCCTGACGGT
>JAJYBQ010000227.1 GCA_021778935.1 Pseudomonadota bacterium
CCGCAAGATGGACGAGGTGTATCAGGAACTGCTCGGCCACGAAACCGAGCTGGAGCAGAAGAACGCCGCGCTCGAGGAGTCCCAACGGTTCATCGTTTCGGTACTGGCGTCGATCTCCGACGTGCTGATCGTTTGCGATCGCGCGGGGGGCATCGAGGATGTCAACGCGTCCCTGATCGCACTGACCGGAAAGGATGCGGGGGCGCTCCAGGGCAGCTCGGTGTTCGATCTTTTTGCCGATGATGCGTCGCGCCGCCGCGCCCAGCAGCATTTCACCGGGGAGGCTGCGGAGCCGTTGCACGACTGCGAGATGAACCTGCGCGGCGGCGACGGCATGGCGATCCCCGTTTCCCTGAACTGCATGCCGCGCTACAGCGCGGCGGGTAGGCTGCTCGGTTCCGTGATCACCGGCAGGCCGGTGGGCGAGTTGCGCCGCGCGTACATCTCGTTGCGCGAGGCCCACGACGACCTCAAGCGCACTCAGCAGCAACTACTGCATTCGGAGAAGATCGCCTCGCTGGGCCGGTTGGTGGCGGGGGTCGCCCACGAATTGAACAATCCCATCAGCTTCGTGCTCGGCAATGTCGTCGCATTGAAGCGGTACACGGAACGGATCCGGCGCTACTGTGCCGCCATCCACGGCGAGGTCGGCCCGGCAGAGCGCGAACGCCTCCGTGCGGAGTTGCGGATCGACCGGATTCTCGATGACCTTCCCAGCCTGATCGAGGGAACGGTGGAGGGCGCGGAGCGCACGCGCGACATCGTCGATGCCCTCAAGCGGTTTTCCTCGATCGATCCGGACGAACGAAACCCGTGCGATCTCGTTCCGGTGATCGAGCGTGCCGTGCACTGGGTAAGCAAGTCGGCACCGGAATCGTTCCGCGTGACGATCGATCTGCCCGAGGAACTCGTCATCCTGGGTTCCGGAGGGCAGATGCAGCAGGTGTTCATGAACCTGGTGCAGAACGCCGTTGACGCGATGACGACGACTCCCCGGGAGGACGCTGCATTGGAGGTCGTGGGCCGGTCTTCCGCGGACGCGATCACCATCGAATTCCGCGATCGCGGACCCGGCGTCGCGGCGGCAGACCTCCATCGGCTCTTCGACCCGTTTTTCACCACCAAGCCGGTGGGGAAGGGAACCGGCCTGGGTCTGGCGATCAGCTACGGGATCGTCGAACGGCATGGCGGGCAGCTGTCGGCGGCGAATCGGCCGGAGGGCGGTGCGGTGTTCACCGTGTGCCTGCCGCGATCGGCCGGCACCGATCCGGTGCAAAGCACCGTGGCAACGGACGGCGAAAAGCGGTAAGGAATCTGCCGCTCCCGATTGCGGATGCATCCGAAATTCAGGGACTTATGGAGGGTGGTTCGCTGGCGTGCTTTTTGCTCCGGAAAATGGGTGCGACCCACGGGCGGTATTGCGCCCCGGTCGTCGGACCGACGCGAATCGAACCGAGGAGAAGGTCATGAGACTTCCGCTTCCGCAAGAATGGGATGGTTTGTGTGCGCTGGTGTTCGTTCTCGGGGTGCGCCACGGCTTCGACGCCGACCATCTCGCGACGATCGATGGATTCACGCGCCTCCATAGCCGCAAGTCTCCCGTTCTTGCCCGGCTGTGCGGGGTGTTCTTCTCCCTGGGGCACGGGTTCGTGGCGCTTGCCATCGCGCTCGGTTCCAGCGCCCTGGCGACGGGTGCGGGGACGCCGCGCTGGCTCGATGCCTTCGGCGCCTGGATCTCGATCGGCTTCCTGGCCGCGCTCGGACTCGCCAACCTGCACGCGGTGTTTTCCGCGCCGGCGCAGGATGTCGTCGCGCCGGTCGGCTTTCGCGCACGCCTGCTGGGACCGTTGGGGCGATTCGCGGGCGGATGGGGAATCGTTCTGACCGGCGCGCTGTTTGCGCTTTCGTTCGACACCGTGAGCCAGGCGCTGCTCTTCACCGCCGCCGCGGGGCGCTTCGGCGGATTGGGGCGGGCCGCCGCCTTGGCGGGATGCTTCATCGTCGGCATGCTGGCAACCGACGGGTTGAACGGGATCTGGATCTCCGCCTTGCTGCGGCGCGCCGATCAAACGGCCCGGGTCCTTTCCCGGGCGATGGGGTTGACCGTCGCGAGTCTGAGCCTGGCCGTCGCGGCCTATGGGGTCGCATGCCTGACCACCCCCGGCGTCGCGGCGTGGGCGCGGGACAAGGAAACGATGTTCGGAGTGCTCGTGATCGCCGTCGTCGCGGGCAGTTTCCTGCTCGTGCGGCGCTTCGCGCCACCGGCCCCGGTCGGCATCTCCGTCGTTTCCGGGAGGCGCGAAACGCGCTGATCCGCATGCGTCGGTCGTTCCGATTGCATTGCCGATGACCGTCATCGATCCGGGACGCGTGGTCGCCACCTTGCTGCGCGACGAGGGGCGGGGGGAATTCCGTCTCGCGGTGACCTGTTCCCGTCCCGAGGTTGCGGCGATTCTGCGGCATCGCGATGTCGAGACGGTCCGCAGCCTGATTCCGGCGATGTTCGGGGTGTGCGGCAAGGCGCAGGGGCTCGCCGCCGACTTGGCGATCGCCGCAGCGCGTGGGTTTGCCACCCCCGGTGCCATCGATCGCGAGGTGGCCGGGGAAGCGGCACGGGAGCATGCGTGGCGCCTGATCCTGGACTGGCCCGAGCGGCTCGGCGAGCGGCGGGACCTCGCGCAATTCGCGAACGTGGTCCGTGCGATCCAGGCATCCCATCGCTGCGCGTGGCCGATTCCGCCGTGGATCGACGGACTGGGGCAGGAGGAGGATGTGCCGTGCCGCCGGCTGCTGCCGGCCCTCAACGCTGAAGAGTCCGCGCAGACCTGGCCGCGGCTGGATGCGGGATTTGCCCGATTCCCGCTATGGCGCGGCGCAGCCGCCGAAACCGGTGCCTTCGCACGGGCCGCCGGGGAAACCGGCACCGGGGTGCGCGCACGCGTGCTCGCGCGTGCGGAAGAACTGCAGCGCCATCTCGATGGGCGCCCAACGCTCCTGGGGTTGGCCAGCGGTGCCACGCTGGCGCCGGGGGTCGGCCGATCGACGGTGGAGACGGCGCGCGGCTTGCTGATGCACGAAGTCGAACTGGCGGGCGATGTCGTCGAACGATATGTCGTGGTCGCTCCCACCGAGTGGAATTTTCATCCGGGCGGGATGCTCGATCGTTGCCTGTCGGCGACGGAGGGCGTCGTCGATCGGGTGGCCGAGGGATATCCGGAAGACCAGGCACGTCGGCGCGCCGCACAGTGGATCCTCGCCATGGATCCCTGCGTCGCATGGACGATCGAAGACGGGGCGCAACGCCGGCCGGTCCACTGACACGGTGGGGCTGGTGTCGTGCTTTTCGCGTATGCAACAGCCTTCGCCGACATCGCGCGCGCACGCACGACACCCCGCACCCCGCACCTCGCAGTTCCGTTCCAATCAGAATGAAGCACTACACTACGCAAAAAGGGCAAGAAAACCGTGATCTCGCAGCACCGATAACCACGAGGAATATCATGAAGCTCTACTACAGTCCCGGCGCCTGCTCGCTGTCTCCCCACATCGTCCTGCGCGAAGGCGGGTTCGATTTCCGGCTCGAGCGCGTCGACCTGCAGAGCAAGGTCACCGAAACCGGCGCCGATTACACACTCATAAACCCCCTGGGCTATGTCCCGGCCTTGCAACTCGACGATGGGACGGTGCTCACCGAGGGTCCGGCAATCGTGCAATACCTCGCCGATCGCGTTCCCGAAAAGCGCCTGGCGCCGGCTTC
>JAJYBQ010000228.1 GCA_021778935.1 Pseudomonadota bacterium
TCCTCGATGAGCAGGCCACCGACAACATTTTCCAAAAGCACATCGCCGAAATCAACGAACTGGTTGCGCAGCGGGTCAGCGAAGGTCTGCAAAAGGTGATGGCGGACATGTCGAGTTCCGCCACACAGGCTGGTGATCAGGCCGACCAATTCGGCGGCGCGCTGGAAAAATGTTGCGCTGACCTGGACCCGCTCAATCCCGGCGCCACGATGAGCGCCGACGCGATTCTTGGCCTTACGCGCAACATGATCGGCTCCATCGGTTCCCTCAAGGGACGCCTGGATGAAAGCCGCCGCGAAATCGAGCAATTGCGGCAGGACGTGGTAAAGGCACGTGAAGACGCACTCGCCGACGGCTTGACCGGATTGACCAACCGCCGTGGATTCGACTTGGCGATGGCGGCCTGCCTGATAGAGTCGGACGCCAGCGAATATGGACTGAGCGTACTCGTTTCCGATATTGACCACTTCAAGCAGGTCAACGACACCTATGGTCACCTGTTCGGTGACAAGGTTATAAAGGCCGTGGCGCAGATTTTGAAAGACAACGTGAAGGGCAAGGACACCGCGGTGCGATTCGGTGGTGATGAATTTGCCGTCCTGTTGCCCGACACCTCCATCGAAGGCGCGTGTCAAGTCGCCGAAAAAATCCGAAAGAAGGTTGAGGGATGCTGCATCAAGCGCACCATCGATAACGAGGCAGTAGCGAATATTACGGTTTCGATGGGAGTATCCAGCTATAAGGCCGGAGAATCGGTGACCGATTTTTTTTCGCGCGCCGACGCCGCTCTATATGCCTCGAAGAACGAGGGACGCAATCGGGTCACCGTCGCACGGACTTAGCGGCACTGCAGTCGCGAGGCCACGGAAGATCAGCTGATCCGTTTTCAGTAGATTTGAGCCCATCGCTTAACCGGGGAGTGAAGTAATGGAATGGAACCCTTCTTTGTCAGTCGGCGACGTGCGGATCGACGATCAACATAAGCGATTATTCCAATTGCTTAAATCGTTGGAGAGCACTCCCGCCGGTGAAAATACCGCCCAGGCCTACGCGGCAGTCGCAGAGCTCGAGCGCTACGTACGCGAGCATTTGCGCGACGAAGAGGCAGTCATGCGAAGCTTCAAATATAAATACTACGCTGCCCATTGCGAACTCCACCGCGAGTTCGAGGAGCAGCTGGAAACTCTAGTCGCCCGGTTGACCACCGAAGACCACACCATCATTCTCCAAGACATCAGAGTCTTCGTTCAGAATTGGCTGGTCCAGCACATCAGCTCGGCAGACCTCCGCTACAAGCCGTTTTTACTTTCGTGAGGCATTTCGCCCGCAGGCAGCAGCGCCGTGACGAGCAAGAGCGACGCCAGCATCGGGATTTCTCGTGGGAAGCCGGGGCGGGAGTGAACCCGCGGTCGAAATCCGCAACACCTGAAGCGGAGAAGAACGCATGACCCGTCCGGAAAAAATTCGCTTGGGCGACCTGTTGGTCAATCAGGGCCTGCTCACCGCCGAGCAATTGGCGCTTGCCCTGGATGAGCAGAAACGCACCGGCCGCAAGCTCGGGCGCATCTTCGTCGAGAGTTCCTACGTCACCGAGGACGGCATCGCCAAGGCGCTGGCGCATCAGTTGAAGGCGCCGTACATCGACCTCAAGAGCTTCCGGCCGAAACCGGACCTGATCAAGCTCTTGCCCGAATCGCAGGCGCGGCGTTTCCGCGCGCTGGTGCTGGGCGAACAGGAGGGCGCGCTCCTGGTCGGCTTCGCCGATCCCACCGACCTTTCTATTTACGACGAGGTCGCCCGCATCGTCGGTCGCGACGTGGCGCTGGCGGTAGTGATGGAGAGCCAGTTGCTGGCGCTGCTCGACAGCGTCTATCGGCGCACCGAGGAAATCTCCGGCCTGGCCAAGGAGCTGACCGCCGACATGGCCGACGTGCCGGTGGAGTTCGGCGGCCTGCTGGGTCTCACGCCCGGCGCCGAAGATGCGCCGGTGGTCAAGCTGCTGCAGATGGTGTTCGAGGAGGCGATGAAGACGCGGGCCTCGGACATCCACATCGAACCGCAGGAGAAGTCGCTGGTCATCCGCTTTCGCATCGACGGCGTGCTGCACATCCAGACCGAGGCCGACCCGAAGATCTCCACCGCCGTGGTGCTGCGCTTGAAGCTGGTGTCGGGCCTGGACATTTCCGAGAAGCGTCTGCCCCAGGACGGCCGCTTCAACATCAAGGTGCGCAACAATTCGGTGGACGTGCGTATCTCTTCCATGCCGACCCAGTACGGCGAGTCGGTGGTGATGCGCCTTTTGAACCAGAGCACGGGCATCCTGGGTCTGGACCTCATGCGCCTGCCGCCGAACGTGCTCGCGCGCCTGCGCCACGCCATCCACAGGCCCAGCGGCATGGTGCTGGTGACCGGACCCACCGGCAGCGGCAAGACCACCACGCTCTACGCGGCGCTGTCCGAGCTCAACACGCCGGAGAAGAAGGTGATCACCGTCGAGGACCCGGTCGAATACCGCTTGCCGGGCATCAATCAGGTGCAGGTACACGAGAAGATCGATCTGTCCTTCGAGCGCGTGCTGCGTTCCGCCCTGCGCCAGGACCCGGACATCATCCTGATCGGCGAAATGCGCGACCAGGAGACCGCCGAGATCGGCATGCGCGCGGCGCTGACCGGCCACATGGTGCTGTCCACGCTGCACACCAACGACGCGCTGTCGACACCGGTGCGCCTGCTCGACATGGGCGTGCCGCGCTACATGGTGGCGCTCTCCTTGCAGCTGGTGCTGGCCCAGCGCCTGGTGCGGGTGATCTGCGACAACTGCAGCGAGCCGCATGATTTGCTCCCGTACGAACGCGAATGGCTGCGCTACGAACTGGGCGACCGGGTAGACGAACACCGCTATCGCCGGGGCCGCGGCTGCGCCCATTGCAACAACGGCGGCTACATCGGGCGGCAGGGCGTGTTCGAACTGCTGGAGATGAGTCAGGAATTGGTCGAGGCCGCCAACCACGGCGACCCCGCCGAATTCATGCGCGTCGGCCGCAGCCAGATGGCCGGCGACACCCTGCGCCGCGACGCGGTGCGGCTGGTGCTCGAAGGCCGCACCACGGTCGACGAGGCGATGCGCATCAGCAACCAGTTCGAGGATTGAGGCATGCCCAACTATGCCTACCGCGGCCGCGACGCCGGCGGCAACGAGGTCAGCGGCCAGCAGGAGGGCGCGAGTCCGGCCGGGGTCGCCGACTGGCTCGCGGGCCGCGGCATCACGCCCTTGTCCATCGATCCCGCTGCCGCCGCCGTCAAGGCCGCCGCCGGCGGCAGCGTCCAGATCCAGTGGTTCAAGCCCAAGGTCCTGCACTTGGACGTGATGCTGTTCACCCGGCAGATCCACTCGCTGCTCAAGGCCGGGGTGCCGATCATGCGCGCTCTGGCCGGCCTGCAGGAATCGAGCAGCAATCCGGCGATGAAGGAGGTGCTGCAGCAGATCCGCGAGAGCCTCGATTCCGGCCGCGAACTGTCGGTGTCGATGGCGCGCCACCCCAAGGTATTCACGCCCTTCTATCTGTCGATGGTCCGGGTCGGCGAGATGACCGGCCGGCTGGAGGAGATCTTCATCCGCCTGTTCGAGCACATGGAGTTCGAGCGCTTCATGCGCGGACAGGTGAAGTCGGCGCTGCGCTATCCCAGCTTCGTCGTCGCCGCCATGGGCATCGCCCTGGTGGTGGTGAATATCTT